>CALWRN010000044.1 GCA_944383975.1 uncultured Clostridia bacterium
AAATAGTTAAAAATTAACTATTTATTGGAGGTATTATGCAAGAAAAAGAATTTAGGATTGTATCAAATAATGTAGTTTATGAATGTTCTGGAATGGAAGAAGTAATTCATAAAATGAAAGTTTTGAATTTATTTAATTTTGCCTATCGTGTCTATTATCTTTGTAAAGGGGAATGGACTGAAATGTTAATATCACCTGAAGAATTAATTTCTACTTATGATAAAGGTGTAAACGATGGGTTAAAAGGAGTAATGAATAATGAGGGTTGTTAAAAGTAGAACAGGTAAAAAGATTACTTTGTTAAATCCAGCAGAAAAGGGAAGAAAATATTCTGCTGAATTGAAAGCAGGTATTAGAGCAACAAATAATCACGAAGTTAAAAGAGATAAAAATGGCAAAAAAATTACTTTAACAAAAAGTCAAAGGGCTTGGCGTTCTGGTTATTTGACTGCTCGTAAAGATAATGCAAAAGCATATAAATCAAATTTAAAAAAGAAAAAATTTAGATAAAAGGAGAGTTATTATGACAAGAAAAACAAAAACAGCAATTATTTCAATTATAAGTTTTCTTTTAGTCTGTGCTGGTATTTTTATGATTGTTTCGTTGGCTTTAGCATCTGCTCATAATGTTCCACTTGTTGAAGAATGGCAATCTTGGTTTGGTGTTGTTAAAGATGCAGTTGAAACATTGCCAGAAACATCTGCCGTTATAAATTTAATAAAGTAAAAAGTCGTTAAAAAGGTAAATTTTAGTTAAGGAGAACAAATGATAGATAAAAAGAAAAAATTTAATTTTAAATATCTTTTAATTTATATATTAACTATTCTTTGCCTTTTTTCTTCTTTATCTGGTTTAGTTGTTAATATTTCAAATGCTGAAGATATAGAATATTCAAATGTTTTAGAAGATTTACAAAAAGATGAAAATTTTAATATAGAAAATTTTCCTGTAATTGAAAATGATAATACATTAAAATTGATTACTATTGCAGAAAGTTCAGATAAAGATTTATTGATATATGTTTATCAGCCAAGTCAAAAGTATACTGCAACGTCAATTAATATTTCTTTTGATGAAGATAATAAATTAAAGTATACAAATTTTAAATTAGAATTATTAGATAAAAATGGTGTATTTTCAAAATATAAATTAGTTGATTATGAAGTTAATCAAAATTTATCATATCGATATTATGAAATATCAAATATATATAGACCTTTTGATAGTTCTGTAGATGATGAGATAGATAATGATAATTCAATTAGTGAAAAAGGTTTTAATGTCGGAAAATCATTTGTTTTTGTTGGTGGTGGTGATAACTTAACAGTTCATGTTCAGGACGTTGAAACTATTGAAATAACATCAAAATATGTTGGTTTTCTTCGTTATTCTGGTGGGATACAACCACCTTGGAGTATGGACGGAGATTTAGATGCACATTTTGTTGCTTTTTCTACTGATAAAAATATAGATAAGTTAATGGAAGCAGATATCTATTATTGTTCTCAAGATTATTTTTATTCTACTGAACCTATATTAGGAATTATAAATGAAGAGTATGGGGAAATTAAAGAAGATTATTCTTATATAAAATCTGATGATTTTGTAGATTGGACAGGCAATGGTTGGTTTAGTGAGAAATATACTTTTGAACGAATTCAAACAGTTTCAGAATTTTTTAAAGATGAGAAAATTCGTGATTATACATATAGCGCTGGTATTTTTAACGTTTGCACTCAATCAAAATTAACTGATGAAGCATTTGATGACATAAAACAAATGAGTTGGGTTTTACGATTTGCTGAAACTTCTTATATACAAAAAACAGTTGGTTCTGTAAATTCATATTTTGGAACAACTGTTAGTGATGTTTCTATCTTAAGATTAAAATTTTTGAGTGAAGGTAAAGTGTATAATTTAGGAGTTGTTGATAACAAACAATCAGGATCAGGAATTCCTGATAATATAATAAATCAATGGCTTGAATTGCCTAGTTGGTTAAGAACAGTAATTATTATATTAATTATTATTGTTGCTGTTATATTATTAGTTGTCTTTTTTCCTGTAATATGGCCAGTGATTTTAGTAGTGTTAAAATTTATATTAAATTGCATAATTTGGTTGTTTAAAGGCTTGTATTGGTTGTTTATAAAAGCACCTATGAGTTTATTTAATAAGGAGTAGAATATGTTTAAAAGAATAATTGGAAGTATAATTTTATGTTTATTGCTTGTTGGTTCGGGTTGTGGAATAACTTATAGCATTTTATATTATACTACTCCAAAAAATGAAGAATTGATTGAAGAAAATAAACATTATCAAGAAGAAATTAAAAATTATATTAAGATAATAAATGATAATGAAAATCAAATATTATTATTAAATGAACAAATCAAAAATATATCTTCTCAAAATGAAGAATATTTAAATCAAATAAATTCATTAAATGGTAATATAGAAAGTTTAAATCAACAAATTACAAATTTAGAAAATACAAATCAAGAAAATCAACAAACTATAACTCAGTTAAATAGTCAAATTTCTTCTTTACAGCAAGAATTAGACGATTTACAAAGTGATAATCAATCTAATTTAGAAAAGATTGAAAATTTGAATAATACAATAACTTCTTTAAAAGAAACTATTTCTCAATTAGAAAATAACAATCAAGTAAATGAAGAAGTTATTTCTAACTTAACAAATGAAAATGGAAAGTTAAATAAGAAAATTGAAGAATTGATTTATGAAATGCAAAATAATAATTTAGAAATTGCTCCACTTTTAAATCAAATAAATAAACTTGAAACTACAATTTCTTATTATGAAAATTATATTTTATCATTTGTTCAAGAAGGTCAAGTTTTAGTTAAATTTGAATTTGCTGGAAGTATTTATGATATACAAATTGTTGATAAAGGTAGTATAGTATCAGTTGAAGATCCTGCAATAACAGATACTGCAAAATTTAATTATTGGACTGTTAACGATGAAAAAATAGAATTATCATCTTATCCTATAAATGAAAATTTAACAATTGTTGCAGATGTTACTTATGGTTATAAAGTTTCATTTATGGTTGATGCTGAAGTATATGATGCACAAATAGTTGAAGAAAATCAATTTGCCGAAGTTCCAGAAAATCCTACAAAATTAGGTTATACCTTTAAAGGTTGGTCTATTAATGGTGTAGACATAGTAAGTAATATAGATACTATTGCGGTTAATAGTGAAGTTACTTATATTGCAATTTGGGAGAGAATTAATCTTGTTAAATTTATGGATGGTGATATTGAATTATCAACTCAAGAAGTTCAAAATGGTGATTATTTAGTTGTTCCTGAAATACCTGTAAAAGATGACTATAAATTTTTAGGTTGGTCACTTGATGGTGAAAATGTGGTTGATATTTCTAATTACGAAGTTTATCAAGATTTAGTTTTTGTTGCTTTATGGGAATATGATTGGAATGGAACTTATACCGGACGAGCACCTTCTACTTATGATGTAACTGTTAATGTAAAAAATAACGAAGTTGTTTCAGTTGTTTATAGGGGAACAACACGAGAAGTTGAAAAACTTGAAAATGGTAAATATAGAACAGTGTCTGGAATAAGTGATGCAAGTGGAAGTTATACATATATTCATTTTACATTGGAATTTACATCTACAGACGGAAGAATTGATGTTGAATATAAGCGTAGTAAGAGTAGCAACTATGATTATCAAGGTGCTTCTGTTTATGGAGATTTTTATGTAAATAAAATTTAAGTTTCAGTAGGTAAAATAAATGAAAGAAAAATTTTCAATATTAAAGTGTTTTTGTTACTTTAATATACTCTATTTACAATCTATTTTTAATAGGTATAAAAAACAAATAAATCATATTGAAGTTAAATATGAAAAGTTAATGTATCATCATTCAACTGATAAATATTTAATATTTTGGAATGGGCAAGAATTTAAAAGATTTTTAAAAGAAAATGTAATTGAAATTACGGCAGTATGAGATTGTTTATGTAGGCTACAACTCTTTAAAAAAGTAACCTACTACCAGTTGTAAGGGAAATATCTCCTGTATTTCCTTTACTACACCAGTTGCTTTTTTCTAAGGCGCCAGAAGAAAGTAAACAAGAAAATAAAAGGAGAAAATATTGTGAAAATTATTAAAAGAGAAAATTTAGCAAAAGAATTAAAAGTCGTAGTTGATTCTATGGAAGTCTTTGAAGGTGTAGGAAAAGAAAGTGGTAAATCTTATGCTTGTTTTAAAGTTAAAGGTAAAAATGGAAAAGAATTAATGTATTTTCCTTCTACAAATGATTTACTTAGACTTGGTCTTGTTATAGATGACGAACAAAAAACAATAAATTAATAATATATTGATTGCAAAAATAAAGGCAAGATATATTTTTGCCTTTATTTTTAAATCAATGATTAGGAGTTAATAGTGTCAAAAAATAAAAATATATCTAAATCTATTCCTAATGGTAGAACATTTCAAACAAAAGATAATTTCTTTTTTGGTGCAAATAACTATAGAAAACCAAATACAAAAGGTAAAGGGTATTATAGAAAAGTTGTAGTTATTGATAGTAATAGAAGAAATGAATTGGCTGTTGTAAAATTGACTACTTCAAATAAGGGAATACCTATAAATACATATAAACAAGGAAAATCAAAATTTAAACCTTTTGTAGAAACAAAAGACTTTAGAAATAAACCTATTAAAAAGAATAGATATTTTATACAAAATAGCAAGAAAGATGATTTAAATAAACATCAAATTGCTGAAATAAAAAAGATAGTATTTAATTATTCTAAAAATTCTTATGCAAATAAACATAAAGTTAGAAAATTAAAAAATAGATAAAAAAAAGAACGAATATTAATATTCGTTCATACCTATCACAGTTTAAACTGTGTTGTGCAAAAAATTGCACTGTCATTAACTGACACTATTATTATATGATATTTTTTAAAAATAGTCAAGGGAAAATAAAAATGATAACAATAATTTTCGCTCCACCTAGAACAGGGAAAACAGTTTTAATGACACATTTTCTAAATGAAATAGCATACCATCGTGAACGAATAAAGAAGATGCAAAAGGAAGTTTTAAATAAGCAATTAAATGGTTTTAATGTTTCTATACCAGAACATTGTGCATCAAGTAATTATGATATTGAGTTTAGAAAATTTGGCTATTCAAGAAGGTATAATTATGAGATTAACCCCTTTAGATTAGGTTATGAAAATGATTTTGTTGATACTCATTTTGTGTTTCCATATCAAGCATTTGGAATTACAGAAGGTCAAAAATATTTTGATAGTCACTTAGCATTGTATTATCCAAGGTGGCAAAGTTCATTTTATGAACAACACGGTCATGATGATTTAGATTTTTTTATAGACACTCAAAGACCAGAGTTAATAAATGCAAATATTCGTGATTTGTCAAGTTTTATAGAAGTTGTAAGTTTAAAAATAAATCATAAAAAATATATTGGTATAAAGGGTTTAGAGTGGCATATAAAGGTTATTCCTAATGCTAGTCTATATCAAAAATATATTGATAGTGGTAAACAATTAAAGGTTGAAGAAAAGAAGATTATTGCTGATTATAATGTCTTTAATCTTTATGATAGTCAAAATTGTAAGCCTAAATTTTTTGAAGGTCATTTTGAAGAAGATTTTACATTAAAACAAGGACAAGCACCTAAACAAGATTTACAAGGTTATATTGAATATCTTGAAAGAGTTGATGATGAGTTACCAAAAGGTTTTTATCAAAAAAGGAGTATTTAATGTTTAAAGTGAAAGAAAAGCCTAAAATAGATTTTTCAAGAAATAAAATGTTGCGTAAAATTTTTCAAAATTATGCATCAACTTTTTCTTTAACATTAGATACAGAAGATTTTATGAATAGAAAATATATTGATAAATTTAATAAATATGTTTGGAAAGATATGCGAAGGAATTTGCGTAAAATTCCAACATTATCAAGAGATATGAAGAAGTGGTTAAAATTGCAGATGCAGGCTGTCAAGGATAAAGCAGAGAGTGAGCAAAGCGAACGAATAAAAAGCGAAAGCGGTTTATGCTCTGCCCTTGACAGACAAGACTGCAAACAAGACTTGAAAGGACAAGCAAGGGCTTATATAAACCCTTGCTTGCTTGACTGCCGTTTTAAACTTTGCTCGTCAACCAAAGTAGCCGGTGTGTGTTATGCCTTGGCAAACACACCGGCGGTTGGCGACAAGGTTCAGTGTTAGTATTACCACTGAACCTTGACGCATTGACGCATTAAGATAAAAAAGTGCCTAAAATAAAGGAAAATAGCGATTTAAAAAATGAAAATAACCTTGACGCATCTTGACGCATACCTTGACGCGCGTCAAAGTTTACATAAAAAATTGATATAAACAGGAGTA
>CALWRN010000045.1 GCA_944383975.1 uncultured Clostridia bacterium
CCACCAAGATTTTTTATTCCTGAAATATGTATATCAATAGGTCGCAAACCAATATCACAACCACCAGGATAACTAACTTTTGCCTTTTTCATTCTCGCCAAAATTGGGCCAAGTGTAAAAATAGAAGAACGAACTAAAGAAGCAAGTTCGTTCGGAACATCACAATTATCAAGACTTTTACAATTTATAATAAGATTTTGATCTTGCCATTCAACCTTTCCACCTAAATGCTGAATTATATTGCACATTGCAATAACATCACTATATTTAGGAACATCTTTTAAAATCACTTCATCTTCTGTCATAATACAACAAGCCAAAATTGGAAGAAGAGAATTTTTTGCACAATCAATATTCACCTCTCCATTTAATTTATTTCCACCTACTATAAAAAACTTACTCATAATAGGATATATGATTTTTTAATTAATAAATTGAAAAAAAATGACAATTTTGTCATTTTTCTATAATTTTAATATCTATTTAGATTTATTTTTTATAATTTTTTTCAATGTTTTTAATTTAATGACTTTTACGTCTTGCCCTTTGCTTTGTAATAACACATTTAAACAAATTCCAATGCCAGCCATAAAAACCATTACAGCAGTCCCACCACTTGAAATAAATGGAAGCGGAAGTCCTGTTGGAGGGATTGAACCAGTAACAACTGCTATATTTAAAAGCGTCTGAACTGCAATTATAAATGCCACACCACTGACAAGCATAGCCCCAAACCTATCCTTTGCACCTATTGCTATTTTAATCAATCTATAAACTAAAAATAATATCACAAGCATCAAAAGTGATGTTCCAATGAAGCCAATTTCTTCACCTATTATTGATAAAATAAAATCTGATTCTGCAAATGGAAGGAATAGATATTTTTGTCTAGAATTAAACAATCCGACGCCAAACCAACCACCATCACCAAGTGAATAAAGCGATTGAATAAGTTGAAACCCCTCTCCCTGTGGAGATGCCCAAGGGTCAATAAAAGCCAGCAATCTTTTAAGACGATAGGGCTCTAATATTATTAAAAATGGGACGAGTGCACCTGCTGGAATTGAAAACATAAGAGTATGTTTTCTGCTCATTCCACCAATAATAAGCATAAATAAAGTAACAAACCCAATACACATTGTTACACTCATGCTTGGCTCTAACATAATAAGAACACACATAAGTCCACCAACAACTAAAACTGGAAAAAGTCCTTTTAAAGTCTTGACTTTGTCGTGATTCTCAGACATATACGAAGCAATAAAGATAACAAGTGCAAATTTAGCTATTTCAGATGGTTGAATTGAAAATCCAAACAAAGAGACCCATCTTTTTGCCCCATAGCTTTCCATTCCAAGCCCTGGTATGAACACAAGGGAAAGTAATACAAATGTAACACCTACAATCCACCATTTTAATTTTGCAAGCAAATGATAATCAAAAAAAATAAAGAAAATCATTGCACAAATTCCCATTACAACACCCAAAATCTGCTTGATTAAAAAGAAATATTTGTTTCCGTAATGGTAGTTTGCACTATAAAAACTTGCGCTGTAAACCATTAAACAGCCAAAACATACAAGGGCAAAAACAATTCCTATTATAATTAAAGCATCACTGCGACATCTCAATTTTTTCAAATGTTCCAAACATAATCTCCTTAAAAACTTCCCCCCTAACAGCATAGGAAGCAAATTCATCAAAACTTGCACAAGCAGGTGCCAAAAGAATTTTTTGTCCTTGCTCTGCGTTGCTTTTTGCATAATAACTTGCTGCCTTCATCGTTGGAAAAAGCATAGGACTATATCCATACTTTGTTGCACAATCAAAAATTTCCTGTCCTGCCTGACCAAAGCATAAAATCTTTTCAAAATTATATTCTTTATTGAATATTTCATCAAATTGACAACCTTTGTTTTGCCCACCAAGAAGCAATACAAGTCCTTGATCGCCTAGAGAATTAATCGCAGATACTGATGCAGAAATATTTGTGGCTTTAGAATCATCAAATACACTCGCACCATTAAGGTTGCCTAAATACTCAAGTCTATGTGATGGAGCCGAAAAACCTAAAATAGCGTTTTTAATTACCAAAGGTTTAATTTTATATTGAACAGCTAAAGCCACTGATGCTAAAACGTTTTCCAAATTTTTCTCTCCAAATAACGGAATATCATTTAAAGAAATAATTTTGTGTTTATTGTGATAAATTGCATTATTTTTAACAAAAACACCTTTATTTAATAATTTTTTAGAAAAATACAGTATTTTTTTAGATTTTTTTAGCGAATTTACTAAATTATCATCAAAATTTAATACAATTTTTTGTTTTCTTTTATTTGTGATTATTTTAGATTTTACTCTTACATACTCTTCAAAAGATCCATGCCTATCTATATGGTCAGGCGCTAGATTTAAAATTGTAACCTCATCTGCACTAAAAAACTTACTTCCTTCTAATTGAAAGTTGCTTACTTCACAGACAATAAAACTATTCTTGTTTGTTTTTTCGGCTATAGAACAAATAGGAAGACCAATATTCCCACAGACAAAAGTTTTCTTTCCTGCCTTTTTAAAAATTTCTCCAGTTAAAGAAGTAACAGTTGTCTTTCCATTTGTTCCTGTTATTGCAATTATTTTCCCCTGACAAAACATAGCCCCTAAATCAAGTTCGCTTATTATCAAAGTCTTATTCATTATGAAATGTGTTATAAGTTGATTTCCCAAAAGTTTAACACCTGGGCTTACCACTACAACATCATAATTTTTCAATAATGGGTTTTTCTCATAATTAAAAGTATTTATAAATCTCTCTTCATCATCATAAATTGATACACAAGCACCTTTATTGTGAAGAAGTCTGCAAGCGGCCTGTCCACTAATTCCCATGCCATAGACCAAGACCTTTTTACCTTTAAAATTTATTTTCATACCACCCCTGCAACAGCAAAATATCCTAACAATGTTGCAATACCACAAACCATTGTTATTACTATATATACTGCTACAATTCTATTTTCATGCACACCACTTTTCTCAAAATGGTGATGTAAAGGTGCCATTTTAAATATTCTTTTATGTGTTTTCTTATAATAGCCTACTTGTAAAACATCAGATAAAGCTGTAAGCACAAAAAGTATGCCAATAATTGGCATTATCAATTCAAGCTTTGTGAATACTGCAAGTGAAGCAATAAGTCCACCAAGTGCAAGGGAGCCTGTATCTCCCATAAATATTTTTGCAGGAAAACAGTTAAATAAAATAAAGCCTATTAAAGCCCCAGCCAAAGCAAAACTAATCACTGCATAATTATCTCCTAATGACATGACTGCAATAATTGCACCAAAAAAGATAAGATAAGTTGCACTCACTCCACTTGCAAGACCATCAAGACCGTCTGTTAAATTAACAGCATTTGTCACAGCTACATAAAAAATAATTATAAACGGAACAATAAAAATTCCTAAATCTAAAGAAAGTCCGAAAAAGGTTAATTCACTTCCTATTTTAAAGTAAGCAAAAAGTGAAATAACAAGGGCAAGCCCACCTTGTCCTATTATTTTTTGATATGGTTTAAGTCCTTCGTTTTTATGATATTTAATCTTTATAAAATCATCTAAAAAACCCAAAAGTCCATATCCAAGCATAGTAAGAAGAAGTAAGATTGAAAAAAGATAATCTTCGGTTAAAAAGAATATACATGAAAAAATTGTTGAAAGAATAAAAATCCACCCACCCATTGTTGGAGTTCCACTTTTCCCAGAATGCTTGTCCACATAGTGAAGAATTGTTTGCGACAAATGAAATTTTTTACATAATTTTAAAATTGGAAATCCTAAAAAAATTGATAATAGAATTCCTAAAATAAAGACTAAAAAAAATTTTAACATCTTAAACCCCTGTATAGATATATTAATATTTTTTGTAAAATATTAAATTTATTTCATTTTTTTAAGAAAAATTACTTAATTTTGCAATAATTTTATATTTTTTTGACAAATTTTTAAAAATAATATGATAAATACAAATTTATGAATCTACAAGATTTAATAAAAAGATTGGCTCGTTAGCCAATCTTTTTATTCATTTTCACTTTCGTCTTCGTCATTAACATCATCTTTATCTATCTTTTTAAAATGGTTTCTATAATAGCCATATATAACATCAAAATCATTATAAGGATATTTAACTCCTTTAATATCTTGATATTTTTCCGCTCCTTTCCCAGCAATAACAATTGTTTCTCCATTGTTGTAGTGATTAAGAGCATATTCTATTGCATCTTTTCTATTTTCTATAATTTTTACAGAATGTTTTTTCATTCCAGAACTAATCTCTTTTATTATTTCAAATGGATCTTCAAATCTAGGGTTATCACTGGTTAAAATTACTTCATCTGCAATTCCTTCAGCAATTTTTCCCATGATTGGTCTTTTTAGTTTATCCCTGTTTCCACCACAACCAAATATTGCAATCAATTTCCCTTTAGTTAAATCTTTTGCAGTTTCAAGAACATTTTCAAGTCCGTCTGGGGTATGGGCATAATCAACCACTATATTTAAACTTCCCATTTTTATAACATTAAACCTTCCTTCAACAGGACTTATACAACTCATTCCTAATTTAATTAAATCGGCAGGAACACCTAGCGAACGACAAACTGCAATACTTGCAATTGCATTTTTAATATTATACTCACCCACAAGACAGGTTTTAAAATGTGTTTTTTCTCCCATAAAGTCACAACAGAATGAAGAGCCATTGAAAGATTTTTCAATATCAGATGCATACACATCATTTTCTATACCAATTCCATAAGATATTGTTGGAACTTTTTGGTTTACTAATAATCTTTCACAATAATCATCGTCCCCACAAACAATGCCTAATTTAACTCTCCCCTTATCAAAAAGTTTATATTTTGCTTTAGCATAATTATCCATAGTTTTAAAATAATCCAAGTGGTCTTCTGTAATATTTGTAAGCACGCCTATTTCAAATTTGATTCCGTCAAGTTTGTTTAATTCTAGTGCATGAGCTGAAGCTTCCATAACAACAAACTCGTCTCCTTGTGATTTCATATCAGCAAATATTTTATGAAGTAAATATGGATCTGGAGTTGTAAATCCTGTATCTAAAACACTGTTTTTATAACTTGCCCCTAAGGTGCCAATTATTCCAACTTTTGCACCTGAAAATTGCAAAAGCTCTTTTATCGTGTTACAAATTGTAGTTTTTCCATTAGTCCCAGTAACTGCAATAATTTTTAAATCATCACATGCTCTACCAAAAAAATTTTTACATACCTTTGCATAAGCAGACCTAGCATTATCAACATTTATAATATTTGTTCCTTGTATATTTTGATCTGTTAAAACTATTGATGCTCCCTTATTAATAACTTCATTTATTGCGTTATTTCCATCAAAATTTTCTCCCTTTAGGGCTATAAACATATCCCCAGGATTAACATTTCTACTATCAATTTTAATATCACTAACATCAATATTATTTAAATTTTTTGGACAATTTCTTAATTCAACATCTTTAATGACATCAGAAAAAAGCATTATATCGCCTCCTTGATATATTGTAATTAAACCAATATCTGTTTTAGACCACGTCTACAAAACTAATGAAAATAATATATTTTTCGGCAGGAATATGAAATTTATTTATAATTTTTAACCACATTAAAATTAAATAATTTTAGAAAAATAAATAATTAAAAATATGAATAAATTAATAAAAAAATATATAAAACCAGTAAAAATTACAAAAATTAACCTAAATTTTTAAAAATTTTTAATTTTTTTAGCGAATTTGATTAATTATTTAATTCATTTTATATTTTAAATGATCGGTCATAGAAATATATTTTTCTATAGCTTCAGAATTAAATTGATAACAAATGTTTTTCTTTTTTTCATTTCTTGTTATAGCCTCATTTATTAGAGTATTTAAGATATCATTAAAAGATGATGAAAATAGATTAAATGCAAGAGAGCCTGGTATGCTGTTAAGCTCATTAACATATAATTTATTTTCTTTTTCACTATATAAAAAATCTACACGCACAACTCCATCGCATTCCAAACTTTTATATGATTTTCTAGAAAACTTTTTAATTTTATCTTCCAAGGATTTTGATATTTCTCTGTTTTCTCTTTCCTTTTGATAAATGTATTTATCATTAAAAGTATAAATTTTTTCCTTTCTTACCTCCTGTACATTGCTCGCAAATAATTTGTTGTCTATCTTTAAAACAGCACAGCAAAATTCCCTTGCTTTTTTCAAATACTTTTCAATAATAACTTTATTGTCATAAACAAAAGCATCTTCAATAAAAGATTCCAAGTCATTTTCATCTTCACATATGTTGATACCAACACTACTTCCTAATGTTGCTGGTTTTATTATGCATGGAAAAGATATAACCTCTTTGATTTTTTTTAAGATATCAATTTTATTTGTTTTATATTCACTTATGTCAAAATTTACATATGTTGGTGTGGGAATATTTGCACTTTTAAGCACAAGCTTTGTTAAACATTTATCCATACATAAAACACTTGAAGATACTGAACAAGAAGTGTAAGGTATTTCACATAATTCCAACAAACCTTGCAATGAGCCATCTTCACCACCATGTCCATGATTACAAAGCAGTGCACAATCAATCGCTATTTCTTTTTTTATTTTATTGTTTTTCATTAAAAGCAACACAGGTCTTCCAAAATCAAATGTTATTTTTAGTGGTTTTATAACTTTATTTTCAAAATCTAAATATGTTTGTGGTTCTGTCAAATTCTTCGCTGTAATAAAATTCCCACTAGTTTTAATATAAACAGGAATAACATTATAATCTTTACCTAAGTTTTTTATGGCTTGCAATGCTGTTATGACTGAGATGTCATGCTCAACACTTTTTCCACCAAAAAATACAGCAATATTTTTCATAAAATCTCCTTGTTTAATTTTATTTATAATTGTCAGGCAAATCGTTTTCAAACAATACAACACATCCCTTTGTGGTGATAAGTTGCAATATTTCTTTTTGTTTTTTTCTTGATGAGCAAAAATATATCTTTTCTTTGTCAAAATTGTGTGAAATAGCTCCAGATAAAATATAATTTTTATTTGTTTCATTCATTATAATAATATAATCAGCCACATCGGCAATCATTGTTCCTAGTTTAAAATTTGCGTCTGATTGTTCTTCTCCCATTTCTACAAGACCTGGGGTTACAACAATTTTGTTGCCTTCAAATTTACTTAAAGTTTCAAGTGCTTCCTTTGCACCTACAATATTTGAATTATAAGAATCATCAATAATGGTGAAATAATTATTTTTTATAAGTTCTAATCTATGGGGTGTAGGCGTTAAACTTTTGATTGCCGAAACTATATCTTCATTACTTATTCCTATTAAATGTGCAAAAGTAGATGCTGTTACTATATTATCAATATTGCATTTTCCTAAAAGCTTGGTTTCAATATGAAGAACCTCTCTATTTAAAACCATATCAAAACGACTTCCACAATCATCAGTAACTATATTTTTTGCAAAACTATAGCCTTTTTCATTGCAAGTCAAATACTTTTTCCCTTTAAACATTTCATATAATTTAATATTTGAAGGACAATCTCCATTAAAGATCATAAAACCATCTTCTGGAATACTTAAAGCAAGTTCATATTTAGTTTTTTCAATATTATCTAAACTTTTAAAAGTTTCAAGATGCTGATTTCCTATAGTTGTTAAAATTCCATATTGTGGTTTTATAATTTTTGTTAAAATTTCAATATCACCAATATTTCTTGCTCCCATTTCAGCAATTATTACATCATGATCATCTAAATTTTCAAGTATAGTCTTTGTTAATCCCATTTCTGTATTGTAATTTTTAGGGGAAGAACAAACCTTATATTCTTTTTCAAGAATTGTTGTTAATATATTTTTGGTTGAAGTTTTTCCATAACTTCCAGTGATTCCTATTTTAATGATGTTCATTTTGGAAAGTTTCTTGGTCGCTTTTGTAATATAGAATTTTTTAATTAAAATTTCTAGTGGAAGTAATATATAGTGAACTAAAACTAATAATACAGGAGCAAAAACAAAAACTAAGATATAGTCAATAATAATTAATGGAACGCTTTTAGTAAAAAAGTTTATAACAAAAAATATTCCAAAACTCACTACAGAAAAAAGACAAATAAATCTGCACATTCTTTTAGTAAAAACAATTCTATTTTTATCTCCAATAGAAAGTCTAAAATCAACAATTGAATGAAAATAATTTAAGATATTATATCCACACAACTGATAAGTTTTTATAAAAATACTGCTAAAAATCATAAATAGAATTACACATATACATGTGCTCACATATACCATATTTCCTCCCAAAAACCACTCACAATTTTATAAAATTCAAAAGGACATTCAAGAAAACAGAAATGACCTGCATTTTTGATGATTTTTAATCTAGAATGTTTTATTTTTTTATTTAATCGTTTTGCCATATACAAAGGTGTTTCTTTGTCTTTTTCACCCCATATAATCAGTGTTTTTACCGGCATTTTTTGACAATATTCTTCTAAATATGTGTTTACAATACTATTAAAAGTCTTTTTCATTTCAGGGGATAATGATAAATAATCGGTTGAACCATAATTTAAAACACTTTTGCCGAGTTTTTTCATAATTTTATATTTATAAACTTTATAATAATAATTTAGCGTTCGTTTAGGTTTCATTCCGGCACTATCAACAAGTATGCACGATTGCACAAGTGAACATTTGACAGCAGATAAAATTATTGCTATTCTGCCACCAAATGAATGTCCCACAACATCACATTTATCAATGTGCAAATAATCAAGTAATGACATGAGCATACCAACATATGTGAAAACATTCCAATTTTTAGGACTTTTATCACTTTTACCAAAAGGCGGAAAATCAACAACAAGAAATGATTTTTCAGGAAATTTTGAAATTAAATCTTTAAAAATATCGCTAGAACTCCCCCACCCATGCAATAATAATATAGGTTTTAATGAACTTTTGTTATAAAACTTATAATAAATTTTTGTATCATTATATATATATACCATATCTTTTTTTATGATTTTTTTGTAAATAAGTTGTAAAAATAATAAAAAATCATTAATTTTATTTGTCTTTTATAAAAAAAATAGTATAATAATCTTAAAGTCAAGAGGACTAAAATTAAAAGGAAGGTATACACTAGTGAAAATTACAGACGTAAGATTAAGACTAAAGGATGAACCAAAATTAAAAGCTATTGCTTCAATCACTATTGATGAATGTTTCGTTGTTCACGACATTAAAGTTATTGAAGGAAAAGATGGTTTATTCATTTCTATGCCAAGCAAGAAGACTGGAGATGGCGAACATAAGGATATCGCTCACCCAATCAGAACTGAAACACGTGAAGATATTAAAAACGTTGTTTTAGCAGCTTATCAAAAAGCTTTGGCAGAAAAAGCCTCAACAGAAAGTGCAGAATAATAAAACACAACTGCTAAAAAAACAACTATTCAGTTAATAGTTGTTTTTTTTATAAAGGTTATTAATTTTTAATTTTAAATTGTATAATATTTATGGGAGAAAATTATGAGTACATTAAAATTAGATGCATATATTCCAAGTTTAAGTGAATATAAAAAATATAAGGAAAAATATCCTGCTTTTATGAGTGCGGATTTATCTAAATTTGCCAAGAAACAATTTACTTCAAAAGGCGATTATAAAGGTAAATGTACATTTCCACTTCGTTCAATTCGTTCTAATGATACAAAAAGATTTTGGTTTGGAAGTGCGAATGGAAATTTAACTACAAATTATAGTTACACTAAAAGCACAGGGCTTCGTGTCGCTTTCAACATAAAGTATGATCCTGGTGACACCATTGTTAAGAAATGCAAACTTCAAAAAAGAACAACAAATGTTTTAGATTACAATACAGAAGATAATAAAAAAGTTACAAGTGTTGCCCCTATTGTTAAGTTTGGCAAATTAGATTGCATTTGGTTAAACAAAGAAGATTGCGAAAGTGGAAAAGCAAATTATATGGAACTTTGGACTTTGGATGTATTAGAAAGAGCTCTTCCATTTTCTAAATTCAACGAAGAACCTGATTTTGGAAAAGCAAAAAATCTCCTTTTTCAATGTGAAATCGCTTTGAAAATGAATTGCTCAAAAAAAGAACTTGATATGATTATACCTACTGAGTTTAATAGTGAAGATAATTATGAAAAAGCTACACCTATTTTAAACTTAGAAAAAAATATAGATGTTTATGAAAATGAACAATAAAATAAAAAATACATTCTAATTTAATTTAGAATGTATTTTATTATAATCTACAAATTGTTGATTTTTTCATTCTCATAGGAATTGACTTCGTTATTATATATTGATTAAAATTAAATTGATAATAAAGCGTATCATAATTATTATCTATTGAAGGAGAAAGACATGAAAACAATAATATTAGATTCTTTTATTCCTAGCAAGGAAGAATATCAGATGTATAAATATAAATACCCTGCTTTTATGAGCCCTAAACTTTCAATAAAGAAAACAAACTGGTTTGGTGTAGATTCACAAAACACTCCAAAATATGGTTGGTTTATTTTACGCTCATCTTCTAAAAGTTCACACAAATTATTAATTTGTTCAGGCGATGAAATAGCTGATTTTGATTACAAAAATCAATCAAAATATACTATTGGACTACGCATTGCTTTTAAATTAAAATATAATCCTGATAGCACTGTTTTTAAAACATTGCATGAAGAAAGTTCTTCAATTTTTATTCATGATGAAAAAAAGAATAAAGAAAAAGAGATTGTAAATACTGCACCTATTATAATTTTTGGTGGAAATGAATGTATTTGGCTTAACAAGGAAGAATGTGAAAATGAACAAAACGATATTATGGATCTATGGACTTTAGATTTGGTTGATAGTGTTTTTTATTACGATTTTGAAGAACAACATATTGATTCTTTTGAAAAGGCAAAAGATTTAATTCAAGACTGCAGTAAAATATTAAAGCAAAACTGTTCAAAAGAAGAACTTGATATGCTTGTTAAAGTAAAAATTAACGAAAAAGATAATTATGAGCATGCTTTCATCGTGTAAATATTTATCAACTATATTTGATTTATTGTTAAGTTAAACTTTAAAAATTAAAAAAGAATAGCATAATCTCGCTATTCTTTTTTATTTTATTTTTTACATTAACAAGTTTCCATTATCCGTTTTTATAACTTTTAAAACATTTTCAAGGCTTCCATCTTGAACATTATAATAGAAATAATATGTATTGTCATCTTTAGTGGCTTTAACTTCTACACAAACCACCTCCCTATTATAATCAAGAGGAGTTAAAACATATCTCGTATTGTCAATCTGATAATCTTTAGAAGCTTTATCTTTTGCCCCAGACAAACTTAAATTACCTTTACTTAAAGTCCTTTCAACATGATTTGTAAAATATGCTGTTGCGTCATAACCTACAACCGTTCCACTTGTCATATCAATTTTAACTTTTATAAGATCTGGATAAAGAACAATATTATTTTGAACAGGTGCAATGTTCATATAAACATCGCTTCCAATACTGTCCATCCAAACCACTTCACCATTTTCAATTCCATTTATTTTAGTAAAATCAAGTGCAATTTGCTTTGCTTGCTCTTCATTTACAGTATTTATACCATTCGCACCTGCCCCACTTATTGTCAAAATATGCCCTTCAATCATTGTAACTTGCACAAATAATGTTTCATTTTGTGTGTTTTTGACTCTAAAGTTATATGTTTCAAATTTCCCTTTAGTTTCACTTTCAAAAACTATATCTGTTGTATTTTTAAAGCATTTTTCAACATTTTTCATTGCCTCTGTTTTAGAAACTTTGTTACCTTTTAATCCCTTAATAGTGCTATTAACAACCGAATCAGAAAAAGGTCCATCATAAATCATTGTTGGATATTCTATGTTATCGTTGTTTGAAAGGGCTAACATCTTTGTAAATTCATTTGAATTGTTATCAATATCAAAACTTGAATTTAATATTGAAACCCCTTGATTTAACTTCCTTGCAAAATCATTTAATTGTTGCTTCAATTGCAGTAAACTTTGATCTATTTCATTTAAACTATTTAAATCTTGTGAAGAAAGCTCCCCTCCCTGTGTCAAATTTTCTGCTAATGTAGATGTATAACCAGAAACTTGATTTACAAGTTTTATTGTTTCTTGAATATCATTTTGACTTAATGGGAGAGAGGAAACAGCGATTTCTGCTTCACTTGCATTTTTTGATGCCTCAAGCAAAGTTTTCCTTTGATAACTTGACGATGTAGAAGATAATATCTTTGAAATCTTATTTTCAAGATTATTTACACTATCAAGCATACTATAAAAATTACTATTATAAACACTTTCCAAATTGTTTTGATATTTCATTGAGTTACTTTCAGATATAGCAAAACCTATTCCAAAACCTAATGTTGATAAAGCTAAAACGCCTGTGGCAATAGAAAGACTTTTAATTATTCTATTTTTCTTTCTTAACTGATTTTTATTATCTTTTATTTCTTCTTTAGGAGCATATAATTCTTGATTTTTATTTTTTTTATTGTCAACTTCTAAAATATCGTTCATATAGTTTACCTCCTAAATCGCAAATGTGTGGTTACCAATAGTAACAACTGTTTGTCTTGACCAAATCCATGAACTAGTTGCTGTCGCTGGATTATAATAATATAGACAACCATAAGTTGGATCCCAACCATTCAAAGCATCTTGAGCTGCTTTATATGCAGTGCTATTAGGTGTAAGATTTATTTGACCATCACTAACAGCAGTGAAAGCATAAGGCTGATAGATAACTCCGGCTATAGTATTTGGAAAAGACGGACTTTCAACTCTATTTAAAACAACAGCAGCAATAGCAACTTGACCAGAGTATGGTTCACCCCTCGCTTCTGCATAAACAATTTTTGCAAGAAGATCTAGATCTCCTGAAGACTGAGATGATTGAGAACTTGATAATGTCATTCCCAAAGCTGCCGCTGTCTTTGGCCCTACTATACCATCAACACTAAGCCCATTCTTACTTTGAAAATATCTAACAGCTTGCCTAGTTTGCGAGCCATAAATACCATCAATAGCCCCTTTATAATATCCCCATCTTTTTAATTTTGTTTGAATAGTTCTATTTTCTGCAGTTGTGGTTGCTGCTTCAGTGGATACAATTTCATTTTCAATTTTATTGTTGCTTGTGTTATATGTAAGTCCAAGCCCTGTAATTGTAAAACAGCAGACAAATAAAAGTGAAATGAACAACAACAATTTATTTTTCATTTTTCCTCCTAGAATACACTTTTAATTATCTCCCAAATCAACGAAATATATACAATATTGTCAGAATTTTGCGTTTTAGTAAAACAGAACGCAGGAAAGACAATACACCACCAGTTATCACCTGTTCCACTACCTAATTCTAAAATTAATGCATCATAATAACCTTCTTCCAATGTTAAATTCTCATAAACTCGTGTTGGAAAATACTCATTGTTCAATTTTGCTTTGCTTTTATAACTAAAGCCTTCCTCTTGAAGAACATTATCTGCAACACTTTCAATCATATCAAAGTTTTGAGCCACAACTTCTTTAGCTTCTTCAAAACTTTCAACATTGCTTAAAACAGGAATAAGTGCTTCAACAATTTGATCCTTAACTTTATATTTAACATTTTGGTCTTCAATAGAATTTGAATTTGCTCTGATGTGAATTCTTAAATATTCTATTTCCTCTTGAGTGTTTTGCAAAGGACAAAATAAAAATATTAAAATAATAATTATTACACTTCCAACACCAACCAAGTATTTCATCATTCACCTCTTTTAACAAATAATTGCCGAGATTATTTAATAAATACTTTAAAAATAAATAAAAAATAGGTCATTTTGACCTATTTTGACAGATATAATCTTTAATTAACTTTTTGGTAGAACAAAATTAAAGACGAATCTTCTTGTAAAGGAAATACTAATTCTGGATTTTGTGCTTGAATCTGTTCCCCCTTAACTTTTGATTTTTTTGCAATATCCCAAAGTTCTTCACCACTGCTTGCAAATACCACTTCCATGGCATAATCTTTTTCCGGATAATTTTCACCATTCACAGCTTCGGTAATTATTCCAGAACTCTCATCATAACAATAACATACACAAGCTTTTACTTTTGCATCATAAAATAATTCTCTACCTTTTTTAACTGCCACATCTACATCGCAAACAATTGCATCTACAACAATTATACCGCCTTCTTTAAAATCGGTTTTATCAGAAATAACAAATGGCACATCTATTTGAGCACTGTAAAGAGAACTGTCTTCGTCATTTAAATATACAACTGTTGTTTTTGCAATCCCTTCTACATAAATTTCGCCATCTTTAATATAACTATTTGTTACGCATACATTATTTCCACCATTAAATAAAATTTTGTCAACTCTTGGTTTATCATCATCTAAAACCAAATTCCCTTCAATTTTTCCTTCAACATGTTCCATTGGACAAATTTTACTCATATCAAAAGATTCTGTTGTAACATTAATTTCATTTTTAATACTATAAAGGTCTTTGATAACAGAAAGTTTTTCATCTTGGAAGGCTCTAACCTGCAAAGCAATAGGAACTTTAACAACAATTCTGCAACCCTTTTCGTCCTCTACAATTTCAGTTGAAACCGCATCTTGTTTAACTTTCGCATTTCCTTCAACAAGACTTTCCCTAGTCACACCTTCAAGTTCAACTTCTTGTTTAAAGCTGTCATATACATAACCATTTTCAAATTTATCATTTTCATTTAAATAAAGGACTCTAGAAACGACATCGCCACTAATTGTAACAAAATTCACACCTGCTTCAACATTTTTAACAAGGGTTTTGCTTTCAGTAAGTATAAGCTTTTTAATCTTGTCACGAAAATTAATCTCACTTTCCACTTCTATGTTGTCTGATGCACTTCCAATATATCTTATAATAGAAATTTCGTCCTCTTTACAACAAACATTATCATCGTCGTTTCTTATAGTTTTAATTTCTTTGTTTGCAACAACAAATCCTGATTGTTGTAACATAACAGACAATTTGATACTATCCCCACTGATGCTGTCAATGTTATAATCCATAACCTTTAAATCTACAAACGCAGTTGCCCTTGTTGTAATCTCTTCACTTTCAAACTTAGAAGAAAAAGGGCAAGCGTAGCAAATAGTATTTATTTGGCCATCATCAGTCAAAAATACAATTTTTGTATCAACTATGCCTGAAAAATTTAAAATTCCATTAAGAGTTTCTAAACTCTGAACGCAACCATCAATAGAAAGTGAAAGCACTTTCAAAACATTTGCACCTGCCAAAACATTACATTCAACTGTAAAATCACTCTTTGCAAGTCCATATTTCTTAGCCACATAAAAATTATTTTCTTCAAATGCCATTATACCCTCCAAATCCAAACATTTACAAGATATAATTACGCGCAAAAATAACAATTATGACAAATATGTTTAAAATTTTAAGAGTTTGTCAAAAATCTAAATGAGAATAATTTCCCAGTTTAAAAGGAGCAAATAAAAATATGAGAAAAGCAGGACTTAATATAGATCAAATAAAAGATAGAATCCTTGCACTCAAAGGAGAAGAAGTAGAAATGAATGTAAATCGCGGAAGGAAGAAAATTGATACAATAAATGGAATTATACAAGATGTTTACCCTAGTGTTTTTACCGTTATAGTAAAAGATCAAAACAGCCAACTGCAAACATTTTCATACTATGATGTTCTATGTGGAAATGTTGTAATTTTATAATAAACTTATTTATTCACAAAAAAAAGGAACTTTGTTTTAAAGTTCCTTTTTACTAAATTAAAAATATAAAAATTTTTGTTATCTCTTTAAATACTTATTGATTATATTCATTCTTAAACTATTATATTGTTCTTCATCAATTAAACCTTTTTCTTTTAAAGATTTTAATTTAGTTAATTCATTATCAAATTTTTCAAATTCACTTTTTTCAGTTTTATTGCCAACTTCATTAGTATTGCTATCTGCTTGTGCGTTAACACTAGCTTGTTCTGGTTTTACGCAAATTGCAACAATTCCAAATATTCCTGAAAGTAAATTCCCTGAAATAAAAGAAAATACAATAGCCACCATAGGAAGTCCCATATTTAATTTTAAATCTTCATAAGGAACTTGATAATATTTCATATAAACAACAGAATTAAAAATTGATAAACCAATTGAACAAATGCAGTAAACTAGTAAAACTGTCATCGCTATTTTAAAAGATTCAACATCTTGATAATTTGTCATATCAGCTAATATGCTTTCTGCATTTGATACTGCAACAATACAAACAATCAAACTAACGAAATATAAAACACTAAATATAATTGATAAAATTCCTGCAACCAAAAGCCATGGATTACTGTTTTTCATATTTTCTCCTTTAATTTTTAAGTTCTTCTATTGCTAATTTTCTGTTATGTGATTTATAAACAAAGCTTCCACTTACAAGAATATCTGCACCAGCACTAACAATTTCCTTAGCATTATTTGCGTTAACTCCACCATCTACTTCAATTTTATAATGATAATCATTGCTTTCACGAATACGATCAAGTTCTTTTATTTTTTCAAGAGACTCTGGCATAAACTTTTGTCCGCTTGCTCCAGGTTCTACACTCATAACCAAAATCAAATCAAAATCGTGAATATAGACTTTGACTTCACTAACAGGTGTTTCTGGTTTTATAGATAAACCAGCCAAAGCCCTTCCCTGTTTTATCTTATTTAAAGCTAAAATCAAATCATTTTTATTTTTGAAAGCTTCATAATGTATTGTTATGATGTTCGCACCAGCCTTTAAATAATCATCAATAAGTTTTAAGGGTTCGTCACACATTAAGTGAACATCAAGCATTATTAAACTATTTTGATTTATATTATGAACAAGTTGAGCATCATAAGTTTTTTTAGGAACAAACTTCCCATCCATAATATCACAATGTAGAAAGTCTGCATTGGCTTGCATTTCTTTTGCATATTCACAAATTAACTGATATTCTTCAATTGGATCTGTAGACACAGATACATAAACTTGTTTTTTCATTTTTGCTCCCATATAATTTTAACATAATTCGCTTGTAAAATAAATACATTTATAAAAATTTTAATAATTGTTTTTATTTTTAAGTTCTTGCAGTATTTTAAGATAATTTGAATATCTCCTTTTTGATATTTCGCCACTATTTACAAGTTTTATAACTCCACAATCTCCGCCTTCGTGAAGGCATGAACGATACTTACAATAAGCTCTTCCTTTAAGAAAATCAGGATAATATGACGATAATTCTCTTTCGTTAATATTGCTCACCATGCTTAGATCTAACATTGAAAAGCCCGCAGTGTCAGCTATGTAACCATCATTTATTTTATACAAACTTACAATTCTAGTTGTTTGTTTTCCCCTCTCAATCTTTTTAGACAAATGCCCAACATCAGCTTGTTCACTTTTAAATAAAGCATTAATCAATGAAGATTTGCCAACAGCACTTTGACCAGCAAAAGCACAAATTCCATTAATTTCTTTCTCTAAAAAAGAAATATCTCCCTTTAAAGCACTTACAAAAATAATTTTATAAAAGCTATAGTCGGCTTTTAAAGAATTAATAAAATCTTCACTAGCTATATCACTTTTATTAACAACTATTATAGGTTGTATATCATTAAGATGACAATAAATCAAAATTTTATCTAGTAAAATAAAATCAGGCTTTGGAATTTGAGAAATCACAACAAACATTTTGTTTAGATTTGCTATTGGAGGTCTGATAAGAAGATTTTTTCTCTCATACACATTTGTGATACAATCATCAAACTCAACAAAATCTCCAACAAAAATGCCACTTGCTCTTGTTTTACCACTAGGTGCAAGATTTACAAGTGTTCCATTACTCTCAACAGTAAAAAGATTTGCATTCTTTTTTATCACAAGTCCTTTCATATTTCTCCGTATTGTTAATTAAAAATATAAATATATTTTAATTATTTTTTATTTTATTTTTTAATTAATATTAATTTATTTTTTATATTTTTAATATTTTTTTAATTTTATTTTAATTATTTAAAAATATAAATATTTTTATTTAAATATAAAATATTTTTATTTATTATTTTAAACATCGTTATTATTTTATTATTTTAAATATCGTGCTCTCAATTGTCCACAAGCACCACCAATATCTTCTCCCATAGTTCTACGGACAGTTGCTGAAACATTTTTCTCTTTAAGTTTTTCAACAAACTGATATGCAAACAACCTAGAAGTCCCTTCAAGATTTCTCTCTTTAACCTTGTTTAAAGGTATAACATTAACATGGCACAAGAAACCTTTTAAAAGTTTTGATAAATTGAGGGCATCTTCATCACTGTCATTCACTCCTTTTATAAGAGTATATTCAAAATAAATTTTTCGTCCTGTTTTATCGTAGTAATATTTACAAGCATCCAGTATTTCAGAGATTTTATACTTATTAGCAATAGGCATTATCTCTGCTCTTTTTTCATCATTTGTGGCATGAAGTGATATAGTTAAAGTTATGTTTAAATTTTCATCAGCAAGTTTATAGATTTTATCTACCAAGCCACAAGTTGAAAGAGATATGTTTCTTTCACTTATATTAAGACCTTTCTTTGAAGTGATCAATTCAATAAATTTAAGAACATTATCATAGTTATCAAGTGGCTCTCCACTTCCCATTAAGACAACGTTTGTTATCTTTCTTTCTTTACGGCTTCCTCCCAACTCACGATTTACAAGCAAAACTTGTCCTAATATTTCACCTGCACTTAAATTTCTTGCAAGACCATTTAATGTTGATGCACAAAACTTACACCCCATACGACAACCAACCTGCGTTGAAAGACAAATTGTAAAACCATACTTATATTTCATAAGCACACATTCCACAATGTTTCCATCAAAAAACTCTATTAAGAATTTTTGAGTTCCGTCTTTACTTGTAAATTTATGTGCAATTTTATACTTAGGATATTGTTCTGATATAATCTCTTTTAGTGCTTTTGGCAGGTTTGACACTTCGTCAAGAGTTTTTCCGCTATAAATTGCATCAAAAATTTGTTCACCTCTAAAAGCTGGTAAACCTATTTTCTTAGCAAACACGACCATTTCATCAAAACTAAAATCACTTAACATTATAAAACCCTTTTCCCTAATATGTCATTATGTCCATTTATATAATCTCTTCCGCCGATCATCTTGCCTGAAGGTGCCTGACAAGTTAATATTTCAACCGCCCCATCAGCAGTTCCTATAACAAAAGCTTTTTTGTTGTTTAATATAACTCCCTGCTTTACATTTTCAACATTATTTGCAAGGCAAATTTTACCAACTTTAATAACTCTATCTTCTAAACAAATATAGCAACCAACTTCTTCGCTCAAAGCACGAACTTTATTTATTAAAGAATTTGAATCGCAAGAAAAATCCAATTTCCCATCATCTTTAGAAAATTTAGAAACAAAAGTTGCTTTTTCATGATCTTGTGGAGTAAAAGTTATTATGTTATTTTTTATTTGTTCTACGACTTCACAAACCATTTCTCCACCCAACGATGCAAGTTTTTGTTCAAGCTCTAAATAATATTCACCATTAATTTGAAATTCCTTTTGAAGAATAATATCTCCACTGTCAACATCTTTTGCAACTTTCATTATTGTTACGCCAGTTATACTATCACCATTTATGATTGCAGATTGAATAGGTGTGGCCCCACGATATTTAGGCAAAAGTGAAGGATGAACATTTATGGTTAATTTTATATCTAAAAAACTTTGTGGCAAAATTTGTCCAAATGAAGCAACAACAGCTAAATCATAGTCTATCTTTGAAATTTCATCAATATGATTTCGCACTTTGTCAAATGTATATACTGCAATTCCTTTTTCAATTGCATAGCTCTTAACTTCTGTTGGTTTTAATTTGTGTCCCCTTCCTGATGGTTTATCAGGCTGTGTGATAACTGCAACAACATTAAGTCCACCTTCCAACATTTTGTTAAGAACTATTTTTGAAAATTCTGAACTACCTAAGAATAATATTTTCATAATTCACCCAATATTTAAATTTTAATTTAATAAAATAATTTATTTTTTGAAATTAAAAATTAATTAAAAATTAAAATAAATATTTAATATTTTTTTATTATTTATTTTTTATATTTATTTTTATTTTTTTAATAATTAATTATATTATTATTTTTATAATTATTTTTAATAATTTTATTTTTGTTTATATTTAAAACTTTCCGCCTTGTTTTATATATTTATCTCTATCAAGAGTTTTATCTATAAAAAGTATTCCATCAAGGTGGTCAACCTCGTGACAAATGCAACGGGCAAGCCACTTTTCTCCTTTTAAAGTAAAAGGATATCCATATCTATCAAAAGCTTTAACAGTTATTTCATAAGGTCTTTCAACTCTTCCTCTAAAATTCCCAACCGAAAGACATCCTTCCTCTTCAACATCTTTTCCCTTTCTTGAGATAATCTCTGGATTAATAAGTTCCATAAAAGCATTATTTACATCAATTACTATTGCTCTGCGCAATACTCCAACCTGTGGTGCTGCCAGTCCCATTCCATCATTTTCATACATTGTTTCTTTCATATCGTCAAGAAGTTCCCACAAAGACTCATCAAAATCTTTTACAGGTTTTGATTTTTTTCTAAGCGAACTTTCTCCAACTTTAACTACTTTTCTTAAAGCCATTTTTTCTCCTTTTAAGATAAATTTTGTGGATTTACTTCAAAGAATACAGAGTTTTTAGAAGCCCTATCTACAATATTAAAGACATCGTCTTCAATTTCATCTGCTCTTTTAAGTGTAAAACGCATCATAATTTGATATCTATATTTATCTTGAATTCTTTTTATAGGCGACTTCATTGCATCTAAATATATCAAATCATCGCCATATTTATCTTTCAATTTTTCTATTTCAGTATAGCACATTTTAAGCAATTCACGAACATAATTTTCATCATGATCAGCAAAAAGAATACGCAAAATTCGTGTAAATGGTGGAAACTGTGCAGTTTCTCTTATGTTTTCTTCTTTTCTAAAGAACCCTTTATAATCATAATTTGAGGCAAACTTGTAAACATAATGTCTTGGAGAATATGTCTGCAATATGACTTTCCCCTCACTTTCACTTCTTCCAGCCCTTCCTGCAACCTGTGTTATAAGTTGAAATGTTCTTTCTGTGCTTCTATAGTCTGCATGATATAAACTTTGATCAGCATCTACAATTCCTACCAATACAACATTTTCAAAATCATGACCTTTCGCAATCATTTGAGTCCCTACAAGAATTCCAGGCAAACTATTTCTAAATTCATTTAATATTTTTTGATGAGAATTTTTGGTAGATGTTGTATCATTATCCATTCTTAAAATTTTTACCTCAGGAAATAACTCCTGTAATTTATGCATAACCTGTTCAGTTCCAACTGCACCTTGTTTTATTTTATCACTTCCACATTTAGGACATCTATCTAAAACTTTAAATTGTTTTCCGCAATAATGACATTTAAGTCTGTTATCTTCTCTATGATAAACTAAACTTACATCACAATCACTACATTTTGCTATATACCCACATTCACGACATCTCATAAAAGATGAAAAGCCTCTGCGATTAATAAAAATCATTGCTTGTTTTTTGTTATTAACGACATTTACAAGCTCTGCAAGTAGTTGATTTGAAAATATTCCACTGTTTCCCATTCGTAATTCATTCATCATATCAATAATTTGAATTTTAGGAAGTTCTCTTCCATTTGCCCTAACAGGCATCTCAACTAATTGCCATTCTCCTTTTTTTGCTTTTTCATAACTTTCAATTGATGGTGTTGCACTTCCAAAAACTAGTGGACATTTATTGGCTCTTGCCCTAAACTCTGCAACATCATGGGTGTCATATCTTGGATTTGATTCAGAAATATAACTTTGTTCATGCTCTTCATCAACAATAATCACTCCAAGATTTTCAACAGGTGCAAAAACTGCAGATCTTGCCCCTATCGCAATTCTCGCTTCACCGGAAAATAATCTTTTCCATTCATCAAACCTTTCTCCTGCAGAAAGCCCACTATGAAGAAGGGCAACCAAATCTCCAAACCTTGATTTAAAATTAGACATTATTTGTGGTGTTAAAGAAATTTCAGGAACAAGCATAATTGCATTTTTACCATTTTCTAGTGCTCTTTCTATTAAGTGCATATAAACTTCTGTTTTTCCACTTCCGGTTACACCATGCAAAAGATAAGTCTTGTCATCTTTTATAATGTTTAAAGCATTTGTTTGACTTTGATTTAGAACAATATGTTTGCCTTCTTGTGATAAAACAAAAGGCTTTCTATTAATTTGTCTTTTTTCTTTTAATATATAATTTTTGCTTAGTAAAGATTTTAAAGCACTATAACCAAAGAGTTCAGAAAGTTCAGTTGAAGATTCTTTCCCCTTTTCTAAAAGATAATCTATAAGTTCTTTTTGTTTTTTTGCAGATTTACTTAAACTTATATCAACTTCATTGTTGATACAATAAAATGTTTCAAACAATTCTTTGACTTTTCCTTCTCGCATTTCAGCTGGCAAAAATAGCCTTAAAATAGATGCAAGTTTTAAGTGATTTTTCTTTGCCATAAATTTCATAAGTTCAAGCATTTCTGGTTTAATTGCAGAAAAATCTTCTATTTTAGAAATAATAGGTTTTAATTTATTTTTATCATATTCACAACTATCTTTAATATTAATTATATACCCCTGCAAAATTCGTTTGCCAAAAGGAACATAGACACGCATGCCTATGTTAACATCTAAATCATCTGGGATAATATATTCAAAAACCCTGTCAAGGGCTTTTGCATCTTGATCAATAATAATTTCTGCAAACATACTATATAAATTATATCATATAATTGTTATTCAAACAATCTTAAAACGTTAAAAATCTATTCTTAAATAAAAATAAAAAAGAGGGTTTGAACCCTCAAATTTGAAAATTGAATTAATAACTGCTAGGCTTAACCTTTCCAGCAACAATTTCTTCACATGCAATAGTGATTGCCTTTTTGTCTTGATCAGCAAGTTCTAGTCTTCTTACACTTTCAATTTCTTTAGCTCTTTTAGCAATTATAGTACATAAAACATATCTATTGTTATTAGTTTTAGCCAAAAGTTTATCAATTGATGGTTCAATCATCATAATACTCACCTCTAAACGATTATTTTTCTAGAAAATTATAACACATGATTTTAATTTTGTAAAGTAATTATTATCTTATTTCAAAAGAAATAAAACAGACAAAATAAAGAAAATTTATTAATTTTCATTTTCCTGATTATCTAAAAGTTTATTTTTCTCATAGTTTTCAAGCATAGTATCCATGGCATCAAGTAATTCAAATGAACCCTTAGTCATTTCAGGATTTTGAGCCATGCTATCAGCTCTTCCAACCATCAGCAACAATTTTAATAAGTGTGCTCCATCCCCATAGTCATTATATTTTTCAATATAATCTTCAATCAATTTATCACTTAATGTTTTATGATATTTATTATAATCGTCTTTTAATGTAATAAACATAAAAATGTCATGTTCTTTAGTTAAAAGTCTTATAATTTCTTGTTGTTTTTTATCAAAATTAAGTGATGGTAAAACTCTACTTGCAATTTTTTCACTTTCTAAATTGTGATTAAAGAACCTGTCTATTTCTCTTTTATACAAATTTGAGTATCTTCTTATAAAACATTTAGGCTTGCCGATATCATGAAAAAACATTGTATAAGCTAAAATTAATCTAGTATTTTCATCATAATCTTTATCTAATTTATTAATATTTTCAACAGCATGCAAAATATGGTCTAAACAATTATATATATGCCAAGGATTATCTTGTTTAGTATTTCTGCAATCTTCTATTTCTGGCAAAATGCCTAAAAGCCATTTTTTAAATTCTGGATTATTATAATTTTTATAAAATTCATCAACAACATTGTCATTCAATAAGAGTTTGTCTAAAATTTCTCTCATTTATAAGCTCCATTTAATTTTTATATTTCAAAGTCATAAATCTCAACTTTATCTAAAAAAATGATAACACACAAAATAAAAATAGTCAAATATTGAAAAATAAAAAGCCTCTTATAAGAGACTTTTTATCACTTTATTTTTTACCTTATTTTCTAGGATTTTTAATGTTTGCTTGTGCTGCAGCAAGTCTTGCAATAGGAACTCTGTATGGTGAGCAAGAAACATAAGTTAATCCTGCATTATGGCAGAATTCAATTGAAGAAGGATCTCCACCATGTTCACCACATATTCCGAGTTTAATATCAGGTCTTGTTGATTTTCCTAAATCACATGCCATTTTAACAAGTTTTCCAACACCGTTTTGATCAAGTCTAGCAAATGGATCGCTTTCAAATATTTTCTTAGAATAGTAAACATCAAGGAATTTTCCAGCATCATCACGGCTAAATCCATAAGTCATTTGAGTTAAGTCATTAGTTCCAAATGAGAAGAATTCAGCATATTTTGCAATTTCATCAGCAGTAACAGCAGCACGAGGAATTTCAATCATTGTTCCAATCTTATATTTAAGAGAAACACCCTTCTTAGCAATTATTTCATCTGCCTTATTTGCAACGATATCACGAACATACTTAAATTCTTTCCAATCGCAAGTCAAAGGAATCATAATTTCAGGAACGATATTATATCCCTTTTCTTTGTTTACAGTGATTGCAGCTTCAATAACTGCTTGAGTTTGCATTTCAGCAATTTCAGGATAAGTTACAGCAAGTCTAAGACCTCTGTGTCCCATCATAGGGTTAAATTCATGAAGATCTGCAACTGTTTGTTTCAATCTATCAAAAGATATTCCCATCTCTTTTGCAAGAGCTCTAATTTCACTATCTTCATGTGGTAAAAATTCATGAAGAGGTGGATCAAGGAAACGAATTGTTACAGGAAGACCTTCCATTGCTTTATAAATACCAATAAAATCTTTTCTTTGCATAGGAAGAAGTTTTGCAAGAGCTTTTTTTCTTTCTTCTACTGTTGTAGAAACAATCATTTCACGAACTGCAGGAATTCTGTCAGCATCAAAGAACATATGCTCTGTTCTGCAAAGACCAACACCCTGTGCACCGAAATTAAATGCATTTTTAGCATCTTTTGGATTATCAGCATTTGTTCTTACTTGAAGAGCACTATATTTATCTGACCATTCCATAATAGTTGCAAATTCACCTGAAATTTTTGCAGGTTCTGTAGGGATTTCACCATCGTAAACTTTTCCAGTAGAACCATCAAAAGAGATAACATCTCCCTCTTTATAAACCTTTCCATTTATTGTAAATGATTTTTCATCATCAGCAAATTTTAAGGCAGAGCAACCAGCAACGCAAGCTGTTCCCATCCCACGAGCAACTACAGCAGCATGAGAAGTCATACCACCACGAGCAGTCAAAATACCTTGGCTTGCTGCCATACCTTCAATATCTTCTGGTGAAGTTTCAAGACGAACAAGAACAACTTTTTCTTTATTCTTGCCCATTTCTTTTGCTTTTTCAGCAGTAAAGCAAATCTTACCACATGCAGCACCAGGAGAAGCTGGAAGAGCTTCAGCAATAGGAGTTGCTTTTTTAAGTGCAGCATCATTGAATTGTGGGTGAAGAAGTGCATCTAATTGTTTAGGATCTATCATCATTAAAGCTTCTTTTTCTGTAATTAACCCCTCTTTAACAAGGTCAACAGCGATTTTTAAAGCAGCTTTTGCAGTTCTTTTACCATTTCTAGTTTGAAGCATATAGAGTTTGCCATTTTCAATAGTAAATTCCATATCTTGCATATCTTTGTTATGTTTTTCAAGTTTTTTAGCGATATCAGCAAATTGTTTATAAACTTCAGGGTTTTGTTTTTCAAGTGTTGAAATAGGAAGTGGTGTCCTAATACCAGCAACAACATCTTCACCTTGAGCATTCATAAGGTATTCCCCATAAAGTTTATTTTCTCCTGTTGCAGGGTTACGAGAGAAGGCAACACCTGTTCCAGAAGTTTCGCCCATATTACCAAAAACCATTGATTGAACATTTACAGCAGTTCCCCATTCATAAGGAATGTCGTGCATTCTTCTATAAACATTTGCTCTGTCATTATCCCAAGAACGGAAAACGGCTTTAACAGCTTCAATCAATTGAACTTTAGGATCTTGAGGGAATTCCTCTCCTTGAGCTTTTTTATAAAGATCTTTAAACATTTTTACAATAGATTTAAGATCTTCAGCAGTAAGGTCTTTATCAAATTGAACTCCTTTTTCTTCCTTAACCTTATCAAGGATTCTTTCATATTTAGATTTTTCTTGTTGCATAACAACATCACTAAACATTTGAATAAATCTTCTATAAGAATCGTAAGCAAAACGAGGATTGTTTGTAAGAGTTGCAAGACCTTCTACAACTTCATCATTTAAGCCGAGGTTAAGAATAGTATCCATCATACCAGGCATAGAAACCCTTGCACCAGAACGAACAGAAACAAGTAGTGGATTATTTTTATCTCCAAACTTTTTACCTGTAGTTTTTTCAAGAGCATGAAGTTTTTCTTCAATTTGTTTTAAAATTACATCATTGATTTTTCTTCCATCTTGATAGTATTGAGTGCAGGCTTCAGTAGTAATCGTGAAACCTTGTGGAACTGGCATTCCAAGATTTGTCATTTCAGCAAGATTTGCCCCTTTTCCACCAAAAAGAGCTTTATTTTTACCATCTGCTTCTTTAAATGAGTAAACGAATTTTTTCATAGATATCTCCTTTTTTAAATTCCAACGATATTATAAATCAGACTTAAAAAATTTCCAAACAATATTAGTCTTTTTTTTATAAAAAACTGTTATAAATATAAGATTTTTTCACTTATTTTATCAATTATTTTTAAAAACATAACATTCTTGTTTTTTAAACTAAAATAAAGAGAAAATCACTCTATGGTTAAAAAATAAATGAGTTTATAATATAACAAAAAAGAATGATATTATAACAACATCATTCTTTTTGTTCATCTAAATAACTTAAAAATTAAAATGGATTTTTAAGATTATTCTATTTCATCTTCTTCATATTTTTCTGGAGCAAACTTGTTATTAGAGTTATATATGATTCCATACTTTTTTCTAAAATATCTGCACACTTCTAAAGTATGGCTTGCATCTAAAACTTTTTTTGAATTGTTTTTTGTTGCTTCTGATGACATATTTACAAATTCTTTTATTTTGAAAAATGCCTGTTTCCCATATTCTTCCGATAGCAATAGATTTAACATTCTTTTAGCTTCATCATCTGATCTTTTAACAACAATGTATAGTTCTCCCTCTGTGTTTTCTTTAAAATCAAAATGACTTGAAAGTGATATTAATAATTTAGCAATTATTTCAACATCTTTAGCGTATTTTTCATCTGGCATATTTGAAAAAACTTTGTTCCATATTTTATTTGAAAAATCAATCATAAATCACCTCCAAATAATATTTAAAACATTATATATTAAATGTTTAAAATAATCAATATGAAAACATAAAAAAAAGACTTTTAATAAGTCTTTCAATTAATATGCTGTCCTTAATTCAGTTATAACAACATTGTCTTTTTTTACACCGATTTTACAATCATAGACTGCAAACTCAACAATAACATCATAAAGTTCGTGATCAGAAATATATCTCATAATTTTAGAAAAACCTGGTATTCTCCAAACTCTATCTTCATCTAACGAAGCATGCAAATTATATTGAGGATTTTCATAAATATTACGATGTGTTGCCTCACTATCTGTCCTTGCTGTTAAATCAACAGTATCTCCACTATAACCTTTATGAACTTTTATATCTCCAACTATAATAAGGTCATCTTTATATTCATTATAAGAAACACTTAAAGTAACTTCATTTTTAAATTTAGGCAAAAGTTTAACTGCTTCATCAAAACTTTTTACAAAATAAAATTCCCCTTGTGCCTTATTTGTTGACCTAAGGACATATTCTTCTGCTTTATATTTTTCAAAAAATGCTTTGATACCTGACAAATCATCAACCTCAAAAACATCTAATGGGAAATAGTTTAAGCCCAATTCTTTCATCTTTATAATACTATCTTTTTTATCTTTTATTTTAATCATACATCACCTTTCATTTATATTATATTATCATAAACAAAAAGGTTTTGTAAAATAAACTTTAGAAGTTGTTTATATAGAATATTTTATTTGCTAGAACTTTAAGCATTGATATATTCAAAATTTGAAAGAACACCTATATTAATAACATCATAGCCGTCTTCATTTATTTGCAACATTGAAACAACATAACCAAAATTATTTGCGGAATACCCTCCATAAACTTTTTGCAAAACTTGAAGATAATATCTATTTAATGAAATGTTGTAGAAAGGCAAAATGGCGTTAACCGGGCTAATATTAATATCACAATTATTATCTATACAACCCTCATTTGAATAAGACATATAAAGCTTTTTACTTTGATAATCTATTTCTATTATATCCTTACCGATATATTGAGCAGAAATTATTGGAGAAAAATCATTGCTGTTAAATATCAGATTGCTCTCTCCATTTTTTAAAGAATACATCTCGTAAAAACTATAACCACCACTTCCTCCACTTTCTACTGAATACAACATTTCTTCTAATCCATTGTCTAAAAAATTCCCAATAAAAACCTTTGGCTGATAACCTGAATCATTTTGAGGAATTATATTTATCTTATTTCCAAATGTATCTATATCAATTGAAATGTTTTCTTTATAATTATCTCCATTCCCATGAACACATACAATACTTGGTCTATCACTATCAACTAAAAACCCTGTTTGTTTATCCTCACAAACACTCAACGGTGATATTGAAATTAATGATGATAATAAAAGAGATATAACTTTCATACTATTAGTATTTGTGTTAAATCATTAAAATATACAATTAATAATAAAAATTAAAAAAATAAAATAATAATTAATAAAATAATAAATAATAAAATCATTATTTAAATTAATAAATATTTTTAATTTAATTTATTTAATAAATTATTTTTAATAAATAAATTTTATTAATTTGTTTTTAAATCTTAATTAATAAAAAAACTAGACATTTTTGTCTAGCCTTTTTATTATTTTTTTATTTTTATTCATCAAATGGACTTCTTGGTCTAAGAACAATTGAATTTCTCTTGTTGACATCATAATAGATATCTTCAACATTTAATATCTTAGAAATTGAAACAGGTTCTCCAGAAGGCTTCTTAACCATGCAAGAAGTTGCATAGAATGGTGTCATAACATCTTTCATAATTGCTTTTCTAAATAGTTTAGCAATAACAGTCCATTTTGGAAGTTGTCTAAGTTCCTGCTTATCAATAAGAGGTTTTCTTGTTCTTTGAGTTGAAGTTGAAACATTTTCGCCATGTTCGGTATCTTTTGTATTTTTAGAAGTAGATTCTTCTTTATGGAATACAGTTGTTTCACCGCAGGCCTCAGAGAATGCTTGAATTGTTGATGGATCTTCTGATCCAAGGAATACTTCCATTTGGAAGTTACCACGAATATTTTGTGCTTCATCTGGACCATATTTAATATCAAGTTGTTTATAAGATTGAAGAATAATTTCAAAGAATACATTTCTTGAACGAGAAACTGTAACCATAGTTCCAAAGTTAGGAACTGCAGGCATGTTACCAAATTCATCTAGGATGAAGTAAACAGGTCTTTTTAATTGACCAGTCTTGCCATTTTTAGGATTTACTGTTCTGTTTGCAACATCTACAAGCACTTTATATAATTGACTTATACACAATACACCAAGTGGGTGTCTTTCAGTTTTGTGATCAGGGATTCTGATAAAGAAAGCAGTAGGTTCTTCTGGAATTTTTTCAAAGTCAATTTCAGTTCCACTTGTCATATAAAGAATACCATCATCACCAAGTGTCTTACCAACAGATGAACCAAGTGTTGCAATAAATGAACGTTGAGTTGTAGGACTTGCAAGGCACACACTGGACATAAGGTTATGAACATTGCTATGAATAGGATCTCTTCCTTCAGAATATTTTGTTAAAGTTTTCAATGCACTATCTCTTTCCCCTGCAGGATCTCTTATCATTGAAATCTTATATAAGTTGAAGAAATTAAATTTATCAACTGTCATTCCAAGTCTTGGATCTCTTGAGTCTTCAAGCATAGCATACATTATACCAGTGATAAGGTCACGACAACCATTAGGCCAAGTTGTATCTTTACAATTTGGATCATCAGGAATTAATGATAAAGCAATATTTCTTAAATCACTTTTTGCTTCATCTTCAAGTTGAACTTTTTTAGAATCAAGTTCCATTCTTAAAAGTTCATTATTAGGGAATGCCTTTCCTTCAAAGCCATACCAACTATCACCATAAGTTGCCCCTTTCAAAATGTCGTCATCAAATCTTTTATATCCCATTTCTTCAGGGGTGCAATTGCTAAATTTTTTAACTTCTTTTGCAAGATTGCCCGCTCTTTCATAAACTCTATATGCAATTTCCATAGGGTTCCACATAGAAGAAGCATATGGGTCATTCAAGTTTAAAACAACAATCTTATACCCTTCTTCTTTAAGAACCTTTGCATTATCTGCATAAAGTTCTCCTTTAGGGTCTGTCATAACAAGACTTGGTTTTTGTGCAGTATGTGCCAAAATTCTTATTGTTGGGTTAGCCAAAATTTGAGTTTTACCAGTACCGGTAGTACCTAAAACCAATGCATGGGTTTCTGCTTTCATATTTACTTCATAATGAGAACCAACCTGTTTATTTCTAAATACAAATCCTGTCTTTTTTAAAGATGGAAGATTGTTCCAAGTTGTATAAATAAGTTCTGGATCGTTTTTAAGTCGTTCTTGAGAAATAAATTTTGAATCAAATGCAATATCAGTTTTATTTCCTTCAGCATCTTCACCTTCATTTTTATTTTTCACATCTTTGCTTTTTGAAACAAGACCGAGCAAAAGACCTATTCCAGCACCACAAGCCAAGCAAATAAATGATATTGAATCAGTAAATGCTTTTACAAAATCTTGTCCATTATTGAGATAGCCAATAACAACACCAATTATGTAGCCAACAAGACCAAGTGCAAGCATACAAATTAAAGATAATCTTAATTTTTTCATAGCCCTCTCCTTATAAATAAAATAACACTTTCAATCATAAAATGTCAAATTAAAAATAATATATACATATTTTAAACAATAAATTTTCTTATATTTAATTAAATATTAATATTATTTATTAAATTGTTTATCAAGTAATCTTTGAATTTTTGTTTTTTCAATCCTATTTTCAGTAGAAAAAACTTCAAGAATTTTATTGTAAATTATATTGCTTTCTTTATTATTTAAATCTTTACAAAGCCCTAGTTTTTTAAGAAAAATTTGTTCAACCAAATTGTTATAAAATAAATCATTAAATGTGCTCATTTTGTCTTCATTCTTATACCTACAAACAATATCTAAAAGTTTAATTACATTATCAAATTTTTCAAAAACCAAATCATTAACAAAATATAATAGTCCAAGTCCAAATTTGTTTAAATATTCAACTGCTTTTTCAACGCTATCTAATGGCAATGCATCAAATTTATTTAATCTGAAATTTACGCCAAGATTATCAAAAATAATTTCTCCTCTTGAATTTATTAACATTCGTGGAATATTGTCTTTTTCATATAAATCATAGTCATCTATATCTTTTGAATGTTTTGCTAATGTTTTTAATTTTTCTTCATTCATTAAAAAAGTGAAATATAATCCAGCTCCATATATGCCAGAGTCCCAAATTTTACCAAATTTTTCTTTTGTAAGACAAGTTAAATTTCTATTTACAAGGGCAAATCTATTTTCATTTTTAATAAAAACTGGCGCAACTTTATAACAGTTAAAAGGCATATAGAATAAATATTGTGGTCTTCTGAAACTTTTTATATTACCAAAATTGTCAACCAAATCTATTTTTGTATCTTGATAACCCAAATCAAAACCATTTGTATTAATACATTTATCAAAATCTATTTTTCTTTTTTCATCAATAATTTTACATTTTTCACAAATATGTATTCCATATGGAGAAAGCCTAATAATGTCATAATCCTGTATTGTTAAATAAATGCTTTTTTCTTTATCATAAATTGCCAATTTGTTTTCTTCATTTTTAACAACTATTAAATTTGAAAATGCACTTTCTCCATAAGATTCATTTTGAGAAAAATAATCTAAAGGAACATTTAAAATTTTAGCAATTTTTTGTATAGTCTCAAAATCTGGAAATCTAATCCCCTTTTCCCAATGACTAACGCTGCGATTTGAAATAAATAATTTTTGTGCAAGCATGTTTTGTGTTAAGCCGTTTTTAATTCTTAAGCTTTTAAGTTTTTCTCCTAAAGAATTCATTTCAACCTCTCTTTCACTTAAATTTTAACACAAAAGAAACAATATTAATAATTTTTTAATTTAAAAAACTCTACGACCTGTAGATTTATTAACATTTTATTTAATTTTTAAATAATATTATTATTGTAAAATTCTATTTATATATGTTATAATGAACTCATGAAAAAATTAAAGCCTGAAACAAAACAAAAAATCATAAAAACAACCATTATTGCAGTTGTATTAATTTTGATTGCACTTGCAATTTATTTGCCACTTCAACTTACTGGCACACTTGCAAAAATTGATAGTGCTGAAAAATTAAAAGAATTGATACTAGAATTCGGTGCTTACAGTTATATCATTTTCTTCATAGTTCAATTTCTTCAAACCACATTTATTCCAATCCCTGCTGCCGTAACAACCGTTGCAGGAACGCTTTTATTTGGCCCTTGGATAACTTTAGGTATAAGTTTTCTTGCTATTATGTCAGGAAGTTTATTTTCTTTCTTTTTAGGCAAAAAAATAGGACGAAAACTTGTTGTATGGGTTGCTGGAGAAAAAACAACTTTAAAATGGGAAGAAAAATTAAAAAAAGGAAAATATGTTTTCTTTTTGATGATGCTTTTCCCATTCTTCCCTGATGACATCTTATGTATCTTAGTTGGAACAATTAATATGAGTTATAGGTTTTTTATTATAACAAACCTTATAACAAGACCAATTTCCTTAATAGTGATTTGTTTCTTAGGAAGTGGGCAATTAATACCATTCTCTGGTTGGGGTATCCCTATTTGGATTGTGTTAGTAGTTTTGGCTTTAATCGTCTTATATTTAAGTTTTAAATTTCAACCACAAATTGAAAAATTTGTTGTAAACTTAGGTGCTAAACTTACAAACAAAAAGCAAAAAACAGAAAATCAAATATATTTATTAGGTTATACTGAAGAAAATAAAAATAACGATTCAACAATTGATTCAAATGACATAAAAGAAGAATCAGATGATAAAGAAGATATACCTTCAGAGCAAGACGACAAAAAAAATATAAATACTAACACCAATATAGAAAATTCAAAAACAGACGAAGAAGATAAAAAATAAAAAACAAGCAAATTGCTTGTTTTTTATTTAATCTCATTTTCTTTTTTATAGCACTCAATTTTTTTATTGCATTTCTTAAAATATTTTTCATAGGACTTCTTGCAATATTTTTTGTGTCCCTGCTCTTCTTTTTCGTCATAATTGTTAAAGTTATAAGGTCCGTTTACTTTCCAACTATTAAACAAACCTATCTTTATTGCATTAGTTGGGCAAAAGAAAGAACATCTCATACACATAATACATTTATCTCCAAATTCAAATTTCCCGTCATTAATTTTTATATTATGTGTTGGACAAAAATTTATGCATCTTTGACATTTAATACATTTATCACTTACCTTATATTTTTTCCCATTGAATCTGCCACCCCAAAACTCAATTCTAAATAGCCATGCAAGAAAACTTCCCATAAAGATGTAACCGAGCTTTGATTCTTTATTTTTTAAAATTTCTTCACAGTCTATAGGTGCAACCTGTTTTGCAGTATTCCACATTTTGTAAGCCATGTTGTCTGAATGACGAAAAATTATATTGTAAGGCATAATGTAATGATATTCATTAGTTAAAACAAAGTTTTTCTTTTTTAATATTTTCTTAATTTTATAAGACGAAATATTATTAAGTGCTAACGGCTCGCCAGAAGTTTTAAGAATAAATAATTTTTTCCTATTTTTTTGCTTTGGTAAATTTTTAACAAAATTGACGATCAATGAAGGTGCATTGAACGCATGAATAGGATAAGCTATTCCAAGCATATCATATTCGTCCAAATTATAGTTAAAATCACCTTTTTCTATTTTATATACATCAACATCAATATTCTTATTTGAAAATTCTTCACAATACTTATCAACTATCTTTTTTGTATTACCAGTGCCAGAAAAGTAACAAATCAAAACCTTCATTCGTAATTAATCCTTTTTATTTATATGTGCATTAAATTCGTTATCAAAATAATAAAAGAGATTTTCATCATGATTATGAGAGTCATACCAAACCTGAGAATATATTTGGTCATTTTTTGATAGTGCATCAAAATCCCAGCAGTTAGAGAAATATGTTTTGTTAATCCAATGTCCAGCCATCAAAACGGTGTAAGCAGATGCTTCAAACTCTTCACCATATTGATTTGCCCATTTAAGTTTTTGATAAACATCTCCATGATAATCTTTTGACAATAATTGCCCACCATGTGCTTTAGCAACTGCAATTAAATCTTTTTTATTAATATCTTTTGCTTTTTTATTTATATCAAATTTGTAATCAATTAATTTTGCATTATCTTTATTTCTTAAAGCGTTATAATCAATAAAATTGCCGTTTTCATCTTTATTTTCTACTAAAAGATTAAACTTTTTCCAATCTTCACCTATTTTAAAATAATCTGCCACACTTCCAAAATATGTGGTCATTCTTGCATTATCTTCATGCTTTAGCCAATACTTAGGTGAATTTTTATCTTTAAACAATCTTTCAATAGCAAATTTTCTTATTAAAAATTTAGGAACAATTCTTCCAGCTTTAAAATAAGAATGTTTTTTAGCAAATTCTTTCCAGAAATATTCTACAGTTTGACTTTGATAAGAAAAAAGTTTTTCAAGTTCATCACCATCATAAAACCAAAGTCCATGAAAGTTTCTTGTTGCATTAAAATTTGGTTTAAAGAAAGCTTTAACACCGCCACCTATAATTTTAAATCCATCATTTATAATATCATAACCGGTTCTGCAATTTACAACTCCACCTGAAATATTAAAGCATTTTTTCCAAAATACTTCAGACAAATCTTCCTTCATATCCTTCTTTAAAATATTGTTTATCAGAACGCCACTATCATGGGCAGTAACCCATTCAAGAGGTGCATTAAAACAGGTATGAAACATAAGACCATCATGCATATTGTCAGAAAGCATATTATTGTGAAGCATTGCTGTTTGTCTTAAAACAACCCAATTTTTAATATTAGATTCAAGAACTCTAAACTCACCTCTAAGTTTAGTTGCTGAGTAAATATCAAAAGGACTTACAAGCAAAGGGTCTCCTACTCTAGCCCAAGGGTGCTTATAATTACGATTTCCATACAAAGCAACAGTAGAAATATGTATAAGTTTAGGTTGATTCTCTTCTATTTTTTCAATAGCTGAAACTAAGGAATTTACGCCAACCTCATTACATTCAATTGCTTTTAATGGATTTTGATCAGAATGAGGTGGAATAACTGCAGCCAAATTGACAACATAATCACAATCTTTAATAAGCTGTTCACACTTATCTTCTTCTGCAATATTTCCATAAATAATTTCAAATTTATCTTTATAATTTTTATATGTTTTTAATATTTTTTTTATTCTTTTATCATCTTTAAGAACTAAAAACTTTAATTTTTCAATATCTTTATTTTCAACAACTTGTTGTAACACTGCCTGTCCCATATTACCAGTAATTCCTGTAATTGCAACTTTCATTTATTAATTCTCCCGTTAATCTATAAATTAAACATTTTGATTATATCATAAAAATTTTATCATTGCAAAGATATGCAAAAATTTTGTCTAATTTCTTTATATAATATTTCCAGAACAAGACTTGCTCATGCGGTTATATAGTCCGTCAACCATTGTTCCATTATCAAAATATTCGGCAATAATTAAGTCATTATTTTCATAATCTCTTAAATACTTAAAAATATTGTGGCTAGCTTCGTTACTATCTTTACCTATACTAACAGCGTTCATACCATCAAAATATTTAAGACTTTCTTGCTTACAAAATATAACAACTTTTTTACCCTTTTTTGTATTTTCATTATACAAATTTGCTATTGTATTTATAACATCAGTTTTAACTAAAATCATATCACATCTTGGTTTATAGTGAGTATATTTTGTCCCTGGGCTTTCAACAACCTTTCCTGGCTTAAATTTTTCGTGAACAACACATTTTAATTCACTTTCCAATTTCTCTTTTGATATTTTCCCTGGACGTAAAATATAGACTTCATTATCTTCAACTTTAACAACTGTGCTTTCAATTCCAACAGTCGTTTGTCCACCATCAATTATCAATGGAATTTTCCCATTCATATCATCATAAACATGCTTTGCTATAGTAGGACTTGGGCGTTTTGACGTATTGGCACTAGGTGCACAAATAGGTTTGTCGCAAGCTTTAATAAAATCGCGTGCAACTAAATTTTCTGGTATCCTAATTGCAACCGTTTCTCCCCCTGCAGTAACAATAGGACATATTTTATCATTTTTTCTTAAAACTAAACTTATTGGACCTGGCATAAACTTATCAATTATTTGTTGCTCTAACTCGTTTATTGAAAAAACATATTTAACTATATCTTTTTTATCAGACAAATGAACAATCAAGGGGTTATCACTTGGTCTGCCTTTTGCAATAAAAATTTTCTTAACTGCCTCTTCATTTGTTGCATCTGCCCCCAACCCATAAACCGTTTCTGTTGGAAAAGCCACAACTTCTCCTTCATTAATTAGCTTGCTTGCAAAACTGTATGTTTCTTTATTAGGTTTTAAAATTTCCGTTTGCATTTTTTCCTCCATCACAATTATACAACTTTAGAAAAAAAATATAAATAATAAATTAAATTTTTATTTAATAAATATAATTTTAATATTTAATTAAATTTAAAAAACAAATTAATTATTAAACTTATAAATAAAAAATAATTTAACAAAAAAATATAATAATAAATTTTATAAAAATAATAATATTTTATATCTTTAAATATTTGACGATAATACGAAATCGTACTATTATAATTATTAATTAGGAGGTTAAACTTTGCAAAGCAGAGATTTCTATTTTAAGCTATGCGACTTATTGAATTCCATTAACAACAAATACGATAAGTATGCAAAAAGGTCTGGTATTGTTTCTAATAATTTGTTTTGGCTTTTCTATGCGTTGAACGATGATAAGCCACACACACAACTTGACTTAAGCGAGCATTGTTCGTTGCCAAAAACAACAGTAAACACTATAATCAAGGAATTGGAAAAACAAGGCATAGTGTCAATGGTTAAAGATAATGACAAACGCAAAAAACTGGTTTCTTTCACTAAAGAAGGCAAAAAGTATGCAAACAATTTACTAAAAGATTTATTTAGTAAGGAAGACATGATATTTAATGCAAATAAAGAGGAATTAATTGCCTTAATTGAAAAACTAAACAAATTTAATGAACTATTAAATATATTAAAAAATTAAAAGGAGAAATAATAATGTTTAAAGATGAAAAGTTAAATTTAACAGAAACATGGGATAAGGTATTTCCAAAATCAGATAAAGTCAATCATAAAAAAGTAACATTTCACAATCGTTATGGAATAACTTTAGCTGCAGATATGTATATCCCAAAAAATGCAAAGGAAAAACTTCCAGCAATAGCAATTTGTGGCCCATTTGGTGCAGTAAAAGAGCAATCAAGTGGTCTTTATGCCCAAATTTTAGCTGAAAGAGGCTATTTAACAATTGCTTTTGATCCATCTTTCACTGGTGAAAGTGGTGGACAACCAAGATATGTTGCAAGTCCTGATATAAATACTGAAGATTTTTCTGCTGCTGTAGATTTCTTATCTGTTCAGGAAAATGTAGATCCTCAAAAAATAGGAATTCTTGGAATATGTGGCTGGGGTGGAATGGCATTAAATGCTGCTGCTATGGATACAAGAATCAAAGCTACAGTAACTAGCACTATGTATGATATGACAAGAGTTAACGCAAATGGATATTTTGATGAGACCAATTCTGCAGAAGAAAGATATAAATTAAAAGAAACACTAAACGCACAAAGAACTGAGGATTATAAAAATGGCACTTATAAACTTGCTGGTGGAGTTGTTGATCCCCTTCCAGAAGATGCTCCTTCCTTTGTCAAAGATTACTATGACTATTATAAAACAAAACGAGGATATCATGTTCGCTCATTAAATTCAAATAACGGATGGAATGTAACATCTTCATTATCTTTTATCAATATGCCGATATTACAATATAGTCAAGAAATTACAAGTGCTGTTTTAGTTATTCATGGAGAAAAAGCACATTCTTTATATTTCAGTAAAGATGCATTTAAAAAACTAAAAGGAAACAATAAAGAACTTTTAATTATTCCAAACGCAGTTCACACAGATTTATATGATAATATAAAAATTATTCCATTTGATAAAATTGATAATTTTTATAAAAAATATTTAAATTAATTAATTTTTTAATATAGTAAAATATATAAAAGATAATACTGATTAAAAATTTAAAACACAGTATAATTTTTATAATTAAATGTATAAAAAAACAAATAAAAATCATATAAAAAACTTATAACATTGGTTAACTAAAAAATTCAGTGATTTTAAAACCACTGAATTTTTATTTACAATATGGTGCTCCACGAGGGACTCTAACCCCCAACACTTGGTTCCGAAGACCAATGCTCTATACAATTGAGCTAGTGGAGCATAAAAGATAATTTATATAGGCTTTTAGATTTTCTTATTTATATATTGAAAAATACTTCACCCACTAAACTATAAAAGAAAAATAAATCTTTATTATTATATAATAAAAACAATTCTTTATCAATAATTTTAAAAATTATTTAGCAATATTTGCTTATTAGTCGCAAAAATTTTAAAAATTTCATAAATAATCAAGAGGGCTATTTATGAATTATAATGATGAACAATTATTAAATATTTCAGATTATGAGGTTATGGCAAAAGCTTATCAAAATGCCTTAAAACAAAAAGGTTTTATGATAGTTCAAGTGGATAATGAAAAAAATAAGCAACTTATAATAGATACATTTGATTGCTTATCTAAAATAAAAAGTTGCTTATTTAAAATGGGTGGATTTTTAAATACAACCAAATTATATAGTTTAACAGATAGGCAAATAAAAAAGTTAAGTGTCATTTTTGATTATAGCCAACCGCTAAAACAATATAAAATCATGGCTGATAAAACAAATTGTTTTTTAGAATTTATTGGGCTTGAAAGTTTATTAATAAAAAACTTGATTGAACTAAGCGAACAATCAAGTTTTGAATACGATATCAAGAATATTATAAACACACGACTTTCAACAGTTCAACAAATCTTCAATGTTAAGATTTAAGATATTCAATAGTTAAAGGAATTGCTTGATCTATAATCTTTCTTAAATTAATAAAATCTTCTTGTTTATAAGGTTTAAAATCATCTGGTTCTTTGTATAGATCAACAGGAAATGCCTTTAAAAAATCTCTTACCATAATTTTGGCAAGTGCTTTTCCTATGACATATAACATATTATAGTCGTCAATATCATTTTTGTATTTGATAGTTTCAAAATCAGCACTTTCTATAATTTCATCACAACCATATCCGATAAGAAATTGGATTTTCTCTATTGCAAGTTCATTTCCTCTTGCAGCAGCGATAAGTTCCCATTGAATATATCTCATATAATTTTCTGGCAAAAGATCAGGAACTCCTGTCTTATAATAGTATGCCAATATGTCCATAGCAACAGTATTTTCACAAGCAGCCATATATTTTACTGCATCAAACATATCTTTAAATGATTGAGGTTGTTCGTCAATACAATTATTAAGTTCTTTTCTCCATTCAGTGAAAGTGCTTAATGCTTCTTGATAATCAACAAATTCCGGTCTTTTAACGATTCTTTCCATAAAATCCTCCATTTTGAAGTTATATAGTTTTATTTTTTTTAATTAGTTATTTTATTATTCAAGAATATTATAACATAAACATAAATAAAAGAACAATTAATTGACTAATTTTATGCTTTTCTATTTAAAATAACTAATGTTTCATATTCCCCTGTCCTTGCAAACATATCAAACAAAGTCACCTCGCAAACTTGATAGGATGTTAAATAAGATAGGTCTCTTATCAATGTTGCACTATTGCAAGAAACATAGATTAATCTTTTGCATAACGAATTATTAATGCTTTCTACAACCTTTTTATCTATACCTGCTCTAGGTGGGTCAACAATAATAGTTTCAAAATCTTCATCTAAATTATATAAAACTTTTGCACAATCGCCATTTATGTTTAACAAATTAAAAAGTCCATTTTCTTCTTTAAGTTTTTCAGCATCAAAATGTTCGGCTTTACCAAGTTCAATTCCAACAACTCGTGAACAATGTTTTGATAAAACCCCACTTAAAACTCCTGCACCACTATAACAGTTAACAACACTATCTCCCATTATTGAATCAACAACCTTTTGATATAACTGTGAAGTTAAATATTTATTTACTTGATGAAAAGAATTGACATTAAATTTTGCTGAAAGCCCAAGTTCATTAGCAAATAAAAATTTTTGTCCAATTTCATAGGTCGTTATTTTGTTATAAGTTTGGTATATGCCAAAATTAGAACCTAGCATCAAATATAGTCCTTGAAAATTTAAGACTTTATTCTTTTTCATAATAAAATTAATTAAACATAAATTTTCTTCTTGCCTTATGACAATCTCACTAATATCATCAAATAAATTTTGTGCATTAATAAAAACCCTTATATTTTCAATTGCTTTATTTATTAAATTGTCAACAAGCAAACATTTATCTATATCAATAATTTCATTGCTCTCATTTTTTTTCAATCCAATTTTATTTCTATCAACAAAAAGTTTAATTTTGTTTCTATACCCATATTGTTTTGGACTTGGAACAAAATTAATCTCTTTATTATAACCTATTTTACTAAATTGATTTTTTAATAACTGAAGCTTAATTTTTAATTCATTTTCATAATTAGTATGTTGATACACACACCCACCACATTTAGTAAAATATGGACAAGGGGCTTCTTCTCTTAATGGGCTTTTAACTAATACTTTTAAAAGTTCGCCTTTGCAAAAAGATGATTTACTACTTTTAATTTTTAAAGAGACTTTTTCATTTTTCAAAACATAGCGAACAAAACATACTTTGCCATCTAAACGGCAAACACCCTCTCCATCATAACCATAACCCGTTATTTCTGCACTATAAATATTATTATCTTCAATCATAAAGCACTATCCAATTTATTTTCAATATAATTTAAAATTTTACCTCTGCCAAGCCCACTTTGACTGCTGCTTACAATAATCATTTCCTCTCTTATATTTAATGTTTTAACAATAATATTTAAATATGATTTTATTTTGCTTTTTGCAATTTTGTCAGCTTTTGTTGCAATAACCATAAAAGGCAAATTGTTATACACTAAATATTCAATCATTTGCCTGTCTTGTAAAGATGGCTCATGCCTTATATCTAATAAGACAAAAATAGTTTGAAGATCGTTTGAATTTTTTAAATAAACATCTATCAAACTTGACCAAATATCTAATTGAGATTTTCCAACCTTTGCATAACCATAGCCTGGTAAATCAACAAACATAAATTGATTATTAATTTCAAAATAATTAATCATCTTCGTTTTACCAGGAGTAGAAGATGCTTTTGCAAGGTTTTTATTATTTGTAAGATTGTTTATTAATGAGGATTTTCCAACATTACTTCTTCCAACAAAAGCGAATTCTGGCTTGCCACTATTTAAAATTTTATCTCCACTAACAACACTTGTTTTATAAACAGCACTCTTTATATTCATAAAATGATTTTAACATAAATTTATTTAAAATACAATTAATTATCTCTTTTTAATAATTTTTATACACCTTGCCTTATTATTTTTAATAACTAAAAAATAAATAAAATTTAAAATAATTGAAAACTTTTATCAATATAAAAAGACACTCTTAAAGAGTGCCTTTATATTTTTAAATTATGCTAATACAAAATTGAAAGTTAAACTAATTTTTGAAATAGTGCTTATATCAAGTGTTAAATCTCCACTGTCAATTTCAGATTGAATAGCATTGAAGATATCATTAAATGTTATTGTTCCACCAGTTGCCATTCCAAGAGGAATTGGTTTTGCAATATCATTTATTCTAATTTCAACTGTTTCAAGAGGAGTTTTTAATGTTACTTCTTTATACTCACCAGTGCCTATTCCTGTTTGACGATAAATCCCTTCAAATCCACCAAAAGCAAGATCAAGAACATCAGAATCAGTATTGTAATAATTTTCTCCTACCTTATCTTCAAACATAACTGCTTTTTGAATATCACTTATTATAGTATATTCATCACCATTTTTTCCAAATACTTCCCAATTTCCTTGTCCTATTCCTTCAATTTCATAATTTGAAACACCATTGATATAAAGTGCGAAATCAGGATAAACACATTCCCAAACAGCAACAACATTTACATTCAAAGCATTTTCATTTACAAGAACAGTTCCTAAAGATATACCATTATTTACATAATCATTAGTTTCAGAATTATAAGTGTAAAGTGTATCATTATAGTTTACACCAACAAAATTATATCCTTCTCTTTCAGTATTATAACTTGAGAATCCACTGCTTACTTTATAAGTTACATTTGCAGTTGTTTCATCGATCTCACTTCTTTGAACTGTAATATTATAAGATCTTTCGCTGAGTGAAATATACATAACATATTCAGTATTTACTGTAAATGGTATTTCATTTGCTTTAACATCATCACCATTAATATCAACCCAACTTACAAAATCATATCCTGGTTTTTTATTTGTAAGATAATCAACAACTCTTGAATCTTCAGAATCAACAAGTTGATAATTTCTTAATGATTTCTCGGTTACTCTATCTTGAGCAATAACATAACCAGTATCTTTATCTTGATATGATATAACCATTTGATTTGACCATGCTGGATTTAAAGTATATTCACCAGAATTTGCAAATGTTGCTGTTTTATAAGATGATACATCAGTAGAATTAACAACATACCAACCATCAAAAGTTGCACCAGCAACAGGTTCTAATGTTTTAAGTGCTTCACCATATTTATAGGTTTTGCCTTGTTCACCTTCTTCAATAACCACATCAGAGCCGTCATCCATAATTCCTGCATAAGTTATAGTATATTCCTTAACATCTCTAACTGCAGTTAATGTTGTATTACCTCTAACAAAGAAAGTATATGATACTGATGTATTTACTGCTTGGTCTTTTTCTCTATCAATCTCTTCATAATTTCCGTTATACCAACCAACGAAGTCATAACCTGTTCCTTCATAAGTTACAGTAACCTCAGTATTTTTCTTTACAGAAACTTCATTTAAATCTTGCTTTTCATTATTAATGTAAATAGAAACATTAGATGATGCGCCATAACCACCTTCAACACCACCACTTAAAACTTTTAATGTGCATGCCATTGCTTCGGTTACACATAAAGCAGA
>CALWRN010000046.1 GCA_944383975.1 uncultured Clostridia bacterium
CTGCCGTATAGCCATTTGCAAACTTATTAAAGATTTCTTTTACAACTTCGGCTTCAATTAAATTGACAACGCTTTTCTTATCTTTGACATCGTATCCATAAATTTGATGCCCACCTGTAAAAAGTCCCTTGATATAACTTTCATTAAGCCCTCTCAAAACTTTCTGTGATAATTCCGCTGAGTAATATTGGTTCATACCTTCAAGCATTGATTCAAGTATAATTCCTTCTGGACCTTCTGGAATATTCTCCATAGCTGAAATAATTTTTACCCCATTATTTTTTAAAGTGCGTTTATGAATAGTCATTTCATATTTATCTCTTGAAAATCTATCAAGTTTATACACAAGTACATAATCCCATTGTTTTTTGTTGCTATCTTTGATCATTCTTTGAAAATCTGGTCTTAAATCGTTTGTTCCTGTCATTGCTCTGTCAATGTATGTATCTAAAATAACAATATCATTATTTTGTGCATATTGTTGACAAACACGAAGTTGACCTTATTAAAAAAAATATATATCCAAATTGAATGCAAAAATGCAAGGCATTTTTGCGTTTGCAAAATCGCAAAATATACTTAAAAATTTTTCAAAAATTAAAAAAAATTAAAAATAAATCAAAATTACATTCATTGAAAGGACGTAAATAAAAAAGAACTCAGTTACCTGAGTTCAATATCCTGTAATAGGCGTCCCCATTCAGCCTCATGGCATTTCAGCCACGTTAGTTATGTGAGCGACACATAACTAAGAACTAATTAAATCAGTTCAATATTAGTATATCAAAAATAGATGAAAAATGCAACAAAATTTTAATTAATAGGAGGAAAGTATGACAAAAACTCCAAAAGAAATGATTTCAGAATTATTAAATGAATGTGGGTTAGAAGCTCAAGAATTAGCAAAGAAGATTGGTGTAGCACCTTCTCAGATTACACGTTGGTTAGGTTCTGCAGAGCCTAAATGGACGCATTTTAAGAAAATAGAACAGGTTTATAATGAAATTTCAACAAAAAAATAGTCTAAAATGAATTGTAATCAATTTTTAAAAATATTTTTTATAAAAGTAGAACAAAAATGCAGCTTGTTAAGAACAAAAATAGGCATTTATTATAGGAGTAAGAAGCAAGTGAAAAGTTTAAAATCAGCAAAAAAAATAGAAAAAAATGTTCAAATTGATCAGCTTAAACAGCAACTCAAGGAGAAAGAGCAAGAATTGGATATTTTAAAATTAGCTTTAGAATTGGCAGCTAAAGAAGCACCTCTTCATTGTCCTAATCCATCTGAATATTATAATGCACAGGACGAGTATGGGAGCGATGAACCTTATTTCATTCAAGAAAATGCCTGCGAATTTGAAGATAGTGAAATGTGTATAGATTGTCAAATCAATCATTTTTATCAGTTAGCTAAAAAACAAATTTTATTTCAAGAAAAATAAATAGTTTTTTTGAAAATAAAACTATTTAGCATTTATCATACGAGGAGAATATGAGAGGGGTTAGGGACAAATTAATATCAATCAGAGTTGATAGTGAATTATATGGAGATGTCCAAAAAATTATAAATAAACAAACTTCATGGAATAGAGATACATTTGGATCAATATTTGAACAAGCATTGATTGATTATTTAAATAAAAATCAAAAGAAAAAGAAATAATAAAATATGTATATACAAGCCCTGGGGAAACGTGAATGTATTTACACATTTTAAAAGGAGGATAAATATGGGTAAATCAGTATTTAATCAAGTTGATAACAGTAAATATTTCAGTTTATCAAGTGTTGATAAACGACATTTAGAAGAAATGGGGATTAACTTACCTATGACCAAGTTTAAAGAAATTGTTAGGGCTAGTCCACCACATACGACAATCTGGACAGGTTCTGACTTGTTAATTGGGAGAACTAGGTCAACCAAAATCTACAGATATGAAGATTTTGCATACTTGGGAAAGCCGCAAAAGGAGGTGGTAGAAGTAAAAGAAGTTAGTTAAAATATATATAAATAAAATAAAAACATGATTTTAAGTTAAAAAATAGTAAAAAAAGGCATACGCAGTTAGGCATGCCTTTTTATTTTGTCAAAAAGTTATAGCAAAAACTTACTATAACTATGGAAGAATATTGCTACTATTAAAAGAAAGTATCAAAGAAAATTATCCATATAGTATATTTAAAATTATATATATTCTTTCATAGAGAAAAATTATGATATATATTATATTAAATAATGTATTTAAAATTAAAGATATAAGAATAAGGATTAATAAAAAAAGTCCTTAAGTATAATTAAAAGGACTTTCTATAAAGGAAGGCAAATTGTATTTATTTAGCGACTATCGTCGCTGGGCTAACAAAAAGAAAATTTAAAAGATAAAGTGTGTTGATTCTAAACAAAGTTCGTCAAATTACAAGTTTATTTTTGAGAACAAAGTTCGTCAAAAAAGTTCGTCAAAATGTCAAAATATATATAAAATAATAACAATTATCTTTATTTTAAACTGGTGGGCAGGGATGGATTCGAACCATCGAAGTCGTAGACGACGGATTTACAGTCCGTTGCATTTGGCCGCTCTGCAACCTACCCATTAAATTTAAGCACCTATAAAGGTGCTTTGTGGAGCTGGTGAAAGGAATCGAACCTTCAACCTGCTGATTACAAGTCAGCTGCTCTACCATTGAGCCACACCAGCATATTAATTTAAAAGGAACAATAGGGGGAAAGGTGCTTTAGGTGGAATTAATATTAATAATTCCACCAAGCACATTTGGTGCCCTAAGGTGGAATCGAACCACCGACACAAGGATTTTCAGTCCTTTGCTCTGCCGACTGAGCTATCAGGGCTTATGATTAAAAAGGAAGATATATTTTAATCATGTGATTAACCCAATAGGGTTATGGCGACTCGAATGGGGCTCGAACCCACGACCTCCAGCGTGACAGGCTGGCGTTCTAACCAACTGAACTACCGAGCCACATTTTATAATGTGTTTTATCCACTTAAGATTGTCAATCAGAAGTGGTGGGCCTTCAGGGACTCGAACCCCGGACCGACCGGTTATGAGCCGGTTGCTCTAACCAACTGAGCTAAAGGCCCATTTGGCAAACTTGTTTAAGTGGTCGGGGTGGAGAGGCTCGAACTCCCGACCCCATGGTCCCAAACCACGTGCGCTACCAACTGCGCTACACCCCGATAACAAGTTTGCATTGCTATTTTAATATAAATTTAAAATTATGTCAAGAAAAAAATATAAAAATTTTTAAAATTTATAATTTTTTTTATAAGTTAATAAATTATATGATTCTATAAAAACGATTGATTATTATAAATCCTTTAGTAAATAATCTTTAATGATATTTGTGCTTTATTTATTTGTATTGAAATTGCTTTTCTATAGATAACATTATTAAGACATAAATTCAACTTGAATTGAAAAATTAAAATTAAAGAATCCCTGTAATACTTGACAAAAAATATTGTTTTTGTTATTCTATTCTTGCATAATAGAGTTGTGATGAGATATTTCAAGGGATATCAGGTAAGAAGGTCAACTAATGCACATAATTTAAAATAATTACATTTTATAAATCTTATAGTATTCGTTTTCCTTGAGAGTATTATAAGTTCGGGTCTACAGTCCAGATAGATAAAATTATAAGTATGTAACTCAATTATATGGGGTTTAGCTCCATTGTTTGTGTTGCATGAAAAAAGAAATTTTTGGTCATCAACACAAGTTGATGATTTTTTATTTTTGGTAAGAGAATTTTTTAATTATATGATATAATGTAAATGGTTAGTATTGACAAATGTCGTGTTGGAGGGATATGATGAATTTTTTATTTTTAGATTGCACATTTAATATCAATAGGGGAAGTCAAAATTGGGATGACTATTTTTCCACATCATTAGTTGACCAATATTCAAACATTTATAGGAAAATGGGAAACACTCAAAAGGCAACCATTGAAAATTTTAAGGAATTTATGAATCAATGTTTTAACCCATACAAGACCAATATATATCATTTTTCAATGCCAGCATTTGATAGAAGTGCGGAATGCGATAAAAAGGGAAATTACATTTATAGAAATGTTGTTATAAGACCAGAAAAAGATAGTTTAATTAAGAGGTTCTTACCAGATGGTCAAGATGTAATTATTATTGGAGATATAAAATGTTTAAAGAATAATTTATTTGTTGTTAAGGGGATAGAACTAATAGATGAAATAAGTGAAGAAGAGAGCGAAATAAGTGTTCAATGTAATTGTTCAGTTGCTTATGAATTAAAAAGTTTGCCCAATGGATTTAAGATTCCTAATTTTGGGGTTGATATTGATGAATATTCAACAAACAATATTATAACAAATGATTTTATTTATAAATTAGTTAATGGCCCATTCTATGTAAAACAATATAAGAAAGTATTACAAACTTATGAAAAATGGAAAGATTATATATTATTTAGAAAACAATATTTAGAAGCTCAATCTGAAAAATGTATTAGATTTAATAAATGTGAAATATTAAATACTTTTATTATTCCTAGAAATGTTTATAGACTTAATGAAGAAAGATATAGTGGATTATTGTTAAATAAAGAACTTGTTAGAGATGACCAAATTGTTATAACTGAAAATACTGATGGTGCAGAGAGTTTTCCACTTGTAAGAATTGAAGTTGACTTTAATAAAAAAGAAATTTATTCTGCTATGACAGAAAAAGATAGAAAACCAAAAGAAGAATTACTATTAAATAGATTTACTAGACAGGACATTTCTTTAACAGCACAAGAACCAAGTAATAATCAAACAGGAATAAAATCAATTCAATTAGATGAAAGATATAAAATTTTTGCAGAAGATATTTTACCAAACACAGATAAATATGAAAAAGAATTTGAAAACGATTACTTGAATGAAAAAGCCAAAGTTGAAACTCAATATAACAACATTATTAATGATGAAGTCAATGAGTATTTAGATGAGTTATATTTGCAACTTGATTTAGAAAATAATAATAAAATTAAAGAATTTAATGAAAAAAATGATATTTTTGACAAGAAAAATGAAGAAAAATGCAAAAAATTTGCAGAAAAGTTGGAAAAAGAAAAAAATGAAAATATCAATAAAGCAAGAATATTAAAGACACAAGAACTCAAAAATAAGTATAGCAATCAAATCAATTTAGAGCTGTATAAAACAAAAGAATATCTGTTAAATGTTAAAAATGAAAAAGTAAATAATGCAATAGAAAATGAAACGATTAGAAGAT
>CALWRN010000047.1 GCA_944383975.1 uncultured Clostridia bacterium
ACAAAATTAAATGCATTTTATTCAGATAGTAAAAGTGATTTATACATGATTGCAATTTCAGAACATGGTTATATAATTACAAAAACACACTTGCTAAAAGTAAAGTAAATTCTTATGGCTTAAAAAAATATTTTTATTAAAATAATAAATATCTTTTATATTATTGAATTATTAAATTTTGAATTATAATAATTATTTTTAAAGATAATAAATAAAAAAGGGCTTTATTCATTTATAAAGTCCTTTTTTAATAATTTTTATATATTATACTGTAATTCCATTAAATACAATATTATTATAATCAACAACAACTGTTTCATCTGGATAATTTTGGTTTGTATATGTTCCGTTAAACATTCCTGTGTCTAATTGCAAATCTTGAACTCTTGTCAAAACATAATAATCTGTGTGATCACTTGTAATTAATTCAAATTTTAATTCGTCATTTTTAATATTAGCATTTTGAATACTAAATCCATATGATTCAAAACTAATATCTATATCATAATAATCATTTTGTAGGCGTGTGTAACCTGCACTAATAACATATATTCCTGGTTCAACATAATTTATATAAGACACTATGGTTAATGTTTGATCCTCATTAAATATTACATATGTATGTTTCCAATTATCTTCTGTCATATCAGGTTTATAAACTTCCCCATCAGAATAATGCCTTTCTATGCTTGTAACAACAAAACTTCCCAATGTCTCTTCTTGAGACGTTGTTTTCTCTTTAAATGTTGCCATAATTGACACATCCTCGCCCGGCATAACGAAAGAATATACATTTTCTGATTTCTCTGTTAAATTAACAGCGGGACTTAAAACAATTTGGTCAAGTTCATAGCCACTGTCAGGTGAAACTAACAATGTAATTTCTTGCCCCTCTTCCGCCTTATTATCACTTACTAAAATTGTTCCATTTGAAGCAGTATTGACAGTTATTGAATAAGAATTAGTTTGTTCACCACACCCAACAAGTATTAACCCTACAAACAATACAAAAACACAAAATAATATTGTTGTAACTCTTTTTGCTTTTAATGTTATTTTCTTCCCCCTTCATATAAAAATCTTGACTCATCCATATAATTCTGTCAAGTAATTAATTTTTAAAAAGATAACTCCCAAAATATAAAAATCTAACATCAATATAATGATTTATGATTTAAGATTTTTCTTTTCATTTTTATTAAAATTATTGGTTTTTCGCGAGTTTTTATATTCAATTACACTCAAATTGTATAAATTATTTAAATCTTTATCGTTAATCTTAATGAATTTTTCTATTTTATCTTGACCAAAGATATAAATTCCTCTTCTATAAATTAAATAGGTTTTATCAAACAACTTGTTAACAAACATACTATTTGTCAAATCATACATATAGAAGCACATTCTTGCGCTATCACTACTTTTTTCTCTTAATAGTGAAGATATAACAAGATTTTTAGATTTAACACCATCATAATTCCCACGATTTAATTTTTTTAATTTATTTTCATACATTTTTGCAAATATGTATGGAACAAAACCAATATTGATAACTTCTTGATTAACCACTATATCACTTAACCCATTTTCATCTTTTTTAAGCTCAAAAATATGTCGTTTTTCATCATTTACATTATAATTTATTTGATTACGAAGACGAGCAAACATTTCTTTTCTTTCATATTTATTTCTTATTTTAATGCATTTATCATAATCATTAACATATTTTTCACATTCTTTTTTTAATTCAGATATGCAATAATCAACATCAAGTTCGCACATTGTAACTTCTATACCAATCTTTTTATCTTTGGTATATAAATCAGGCAATTTTAAAGTCTGGTTATCTCCCCCAATCAACTTATCATTATAAATATATTTGTTTAAAATATTTTTCACCAAAATTTCATTAAATTTCATTCGCTTTTTCCTAATTTTATAATAATTTTAAATAGTATAACATATATTTTTTATTTTAGTAACCATTTCTACTATTTATTTATGCAAACAAAATTTAAATCACTAAGCTGTAAAAATAAGTGACCATGCTTGTTAATTTCTTTTTACTATATATTTTTTATATATTTTATAATGAAAATGGGTAAAATAGTAGTTATTAAGTCTTGCTATAAAGATATTATTAAAAATATAAATTAAAACATTTTGAATTTTTGTATATAATATAATATAATAAGGTATGGATAATAAAAAAATAGATATAATTAAAGATTTAAGAAAAAGATTGGTTTGGGCAATTGTTGCAAGTGTTTTATTTGTTGTAGGTATTCCTATGACAATTATAGGTGCAGTTAATTCAATATGGTTTCTTCTTGGCGCAGGTATTGCATTCTTGGTCTTTGGATTTTATGGTGCTCCAATTATATGGACAAATTATGGAAGTTTTAAAACACTAAAACGTGTTGTTGATTCAGTTATGGAAGAACACTTATATACAAACACAGAAATTGCACAACAACTTCAATTAAGCGAAAGAGTTGTTAAAGAATGTATAACAAAGGGAATTCAAAAAAAATATATAACAGGCTATATTTATAATGGAACAGCGCTAACACCTAATCAAAAAGAAGCACCAAAGAAAAAAGTTGTTGAAAACAAGTGCAGAAATTGTGGCGGGAAATTGGAATTAAACGATAATGGATGGGTTTGTCCTTATTGTGGATCAAAATTCTCAAAAGAATAAATTTTATTTATTTAAAGCATAAAATTTATTTAAATAGATAAATAAAACACTATATGATACAAAAATAAAAAACAAGAAAATCAATTCTTGTTTTTTTTATTTCTACATATTTCAATTAAGAAACTTTTATTTTATTTTTAATTTTAATAATTTAATAAACAAACTTCTTTATTTATTTTCATTATTTTCTTTTTCTGCTTTTTCTTCTTCTGCCTTGCGTTCATAATAATTTTTATATCCAGCTTTGTGATTATCTCCTTCGTCCCATTTTGCTCCACCAGTTGCAACAATTGTAATTAAAAGTCCAAATGCAACTACTATTGAAATTATTGGAAGAATTAAATTCCCAGGAATAGCCAATTCAGAAACCAAACATAATATTGCACAAACAATTAAAGCAACGCCAAACCAAATTTTAAGCTTTTTTATAGTTGTAACATTCTTTTGAAAACTTCCCTGTAAAATCATTATTAATCCTAAGCCACCACATATAACAACACCAGCCCAAGCTAAACTAAAGAAACCAAATGTATCAGGAACTGTGATTGACAAAATCCATAATACACACGCAGCTAATATTAAAAATGCTCCTAATAATTTATAAATTAAATTTCTACTCATAATCTCCCCCTCTTTATTATCTTAATATTACATTTGCTGATAGCGCAGAAATAATATCACCATCAGTTAAAACAATAGAAGAAAAATGCTTATAATCACGAACAAGCCCTCCTATACGCATATTAACAGAAGAAATATTTTCGTCTGCCGTCAAAACAGTATATTTGCCTGCAAGAATATCTCCCTTTTCTCCAACTTTATATTCCTTTCCTCGCTCAAGCATAATATCGCCTTTTTTGAGTGTTACATTTGCATTTCCGTTTTTACCTATAGTGTCAAAATTCTTTGTGTATTTAACACCATCAATAATTTCACAATCGTCAACCAAATGTTCTTTTGATTGTGAAGATTTTTTTCTTGTGCTTATAAACCATGCAATAATAACTATAACCAAAATTATGCTTACGCAAATTAAAGCAATTTCACTCCAAACCATAACTCTCCTTTTAAACTAAACACTAGTCAACAATGAAATAGCAACAATTCCACCAATTATAAATAAAATTCCAAAAATTGTAAATAGTATTTTCCAAACTGAAACTGGAGTTTTTCCTGCAATTCTTCCACTATAGCCATTTACATAGAAATTATATATCTTTGTCTTATATGTATAATGCCCAACATATACAGGAACGAGAATATATTTATATTGTTCTTTAGAAAAAGTTGTGTCAACATCTAAATAAACTTTAATATCATAGGAATATTTTTTCAAGATTTGAGATTCAATATTATTTCTCATTTGAATTTTGCACTCATCCCAACACTGTGCACCTGATTTATTGTATGTGTTTGCCGAATATCCTCTTAAATAATCAGCTTTATATACCAAAGCTTTGTTTGTAGGAAAAGGCTCTATTTCTTTAATCATATTCATTGGTATATTTGATGATGCTTGGATAAGAAAGTCATCAAAATTCACATCTTGCACACCACTTATTGAAAAGTATCGTGTTTCTGTATGAGATACCATTTTACCATTTTCATAGCGATATTCTGTATAGTTTTTGCCTAACCTTCCTTTATATGAACTTTTTGTTATTGCATCAAATGTAAAAACTGGGTTATAAATTCCGTCTATATTTTCAGGCTTAACACTTTTTTTAAACTTTCTTGGGGCATACAACTTTTTCTTTGCCCACTTTACAGCAATTTGACTTGTTTGTTTTTTGTCAATTTTAAAAGGTGTAATTCCCTGTGGCTTAAGACCTGGTAATTCATTAGTTTTTACAATATTGCTTGTCCCACAAAATGGACATTTCATTGCAACTTCTTGATTATCTAAAATTTCTTTTGCACCACAACTTTTGCACTGATAAACTTCTGCTTCAGTCCAAACACTTCCATCAGAAAGAAGTTCACTTAAATCTCTTTCAGTTACTTTGCCTTCATTTTCTATTTCAAAATAACTATTACAATAAAGACAATGCATCTTTTGAGTCTTTGGATCAAACTCAGATTCGCCACCACAATTTGGACATTTGAAAGTAGTTACACTTAATTTATCATCACTATAAATTTTTTCATTTATTTCACTCATTTTAATTTCCTTCCACATTCTGGACAGAATTTTGCAGAGCCTTTTACTTCTGTTCCACAGTCAGGACAAACGAGTTTAAGTTTTTGCCCACATTCTGGACAAAATTTTGGATTTCCATTTATAACAGCGTTGCAATTAGGACAAGTTTTTGTATTTGAGTTTGCTGTATTATTTGCACGAGATTGATTATTCATTTGTTGCATATTGTTTGCAAAGATGTTTCCAAGTCCCATGCCCATACCAAGTCCCATGCCAGCACCCATTGTTCCACCAGCAGCACCAGGATTTTTTGCAGCTTCTTTCATTGCTGCCAATGTTTCCATTTGTGTATATACATCCATATTGTTACGCATCATTCCAAGACTGGTATTTTTATCAAGTGCCTTTTCAAGTTCTTCAGGAAGAGAAAAACTTTCAAATACAAAATTTGTTAAAGATAGTCCAATTTCTTTGAAATCTTTAGCAACCTTAGTTTCAACTATCTTTGAAAGCTCTTGCAAATTTGCTGCCATATCAAGGACAGGAATTTTGCTTTCTCCTATTGCATCAGAAATACCACTTACAACCATACTACGCAAATAGTCAACAATTTGAGTTGTTTCAAATTGAGCAAGTGTTCCACTTAAATTTTTCATAAAAACATAAGCATCATCTACTTTAAAAGAATAATTGCCAAACCCCCTAATTCTAACAGCACCATAATCTTTATCACGAACTAAAATAGGATTAGCTGTTCCCCATTTTTGATTAGTAAATTGTTTAGTATTTACAAAATAAATATCTGATTTAAAAGGTGTTTCAAATCCATATTTCCATGACATTAATTTTGTAAGAATTGGCATGTTTTGTGTATCTAATTTATAAAATCCAGGAAGAAAAACATCAGCAAGTCTCCCCTTGTCAACAAATATCGCAACCTGACTTTCTCTTACTGTCAGTGCTGAGCCCTTATTTACATGATCCTTAGAAATAGGATATTTCCAAACAATAAGATTGCTACTTGTGTCAGTCCATTCAATATTTTTTAAAATTCCCATAAATCCACTCCTCTTTATGTGTATTTTATCATATTAAATATTAAAATACAAACAATATAGAAGTTTTGTCATAATATATAAAGTAATTTACAGAAATTTTTATAATATTGTTGAAATATTAAAATAAATAATAAATAAAAGATAGATTAATTTAATTATGGATATATGTATTATAGTTAAAAATATTATAGTTTGCTTACTATATCCAAAACTTCTTTAATTTTTAATATGGCTTCATCAAGTATTTCTTCCGTATGATTTGCTGTGTAACTTGTTCTTAACAAACTTTGTCCAACTGGAGTTGCTGGAGAAACGACAGGGTTTACATAAACTCCTCTTTCAAGCAGTAATTTACATGCAATAAAAGTCTTATCGTCTTGATATGTATAAATAGGAATAATAGGAGTTTTACTTTCAATAATATTAATTCCTTTTTCTTTTAACCCCTTTCTCATATAATCGCTTACTTTATTTAATCTTTCAACTCTTTCAGGCTCTCTTTTTAAAATGTCTAATGCTTTATTTGCACAACATACAGATGCAGGAGTCATGCTTGCACTAAATATATAAGGTCTAGAATTATGCTTTAAATATTCAACAACCTCTTTTTTTCCAGCCATATATCCACCAAGTGAGGCGAGAGATTTTGAAAAAGTTCCCATATAGATATCTATTTTATCTTCAAGTCCAAAATATTCCCCAGTTCCTCTTCCGTGTTTTCCAATAACGCCAAGCCCATGTGCATCATCAACCATAACTCTTGCATTATATTTTTTTGCTAATTCAACTATTTCAGGCAATTTACAAATATCACCACTCATGCTAAAAACACCATCAGTAACAATAAGTATGCCAGCCTCACTAGGAATTTCTTTAAGTTTTCTTTCTAAGTCTTCCATATCATTGTGACTATATCTAACCATTTTACCATAACTTAATTTACAAGCATCATAAATACTTGCATGGTTTTCTCTATCACAAACAATATAGTCGCCTCTTCCTACAATACCACTTATTATTCCTAAATTGCTTTGAAAGCCTGTGCTGAAAGTCATTGCACTTTCTTGATGCAAAAATTCAGCCAAATCTTTTTCTAATTTTTCATGAATATTAAGTGTTCCATTTAAAAATCTTGAACCAGAACAACCACTGCCATATTTTTCAATAGCTTCTATTCCAGCCTTTTTTACTTCAGGATGATTTGTTAACGCAAGATAGTTGTTTGATCCAAGCATTATAGTTCTATTTCCCTCCATATCTACAACAACATCTTGTCCAGAATATAGTTTGTGGAAGTAAGGATATATACCTTTTTCTTTTGCAATTGTGTAATTGTGCTCTTTGTAAACTTTATTAAATAAATCCATATTTTTTCTCCTCAATAATAAAATAACAAACTTTTATACAAATTGCAAACAATATTAAAAAATATTTTTTATATGTGTATAATCGCTATTTCCCTTTATTTTAAAGGCTTATAGCAATTTTTTTTATAATTTATACAAAAAATTTTTTTTTATTAAAAATGTGTTTTCCCCCTATAAATAAAGAAATCTATGTGTTATAACTTAAAATTCAGCACATATAAAACTTTGTGAAAAATTTAAGAATACTGTCAAAAAATGATTTTTCTTCTAAGTCTTTTTTTCTTAATTATAGATAAACAATATGGAAATTGTTTTTTTTGTTTGTTAAATAAGTTATTTATCTATAAATCATCGCTTGCATGATAATCATGATTTTTACAAAAATACATCTCAATTTTAAAATTTTATGTGGTTTTATAAGTTAATATTTTTAATAAAAAAGAAGTCTTATATAAGACTTCTTTCTATTTTTATTTTTTAATTTATATTTTTTCTGCAACTTCCCAAGCACGCCATACTACTGTTCTTAAATTACCTACTGCCAACGCATCTCCAACAATATGAACATGTTTTGATTCTTTTGTTAAAGGTGCTGGATTATAACCTATTGCTGTTATTACACTATCGGCTTTTATAACTTCCCTTTCTCCTTTACTATTTAAAACAACAACATTATCATCATTTATTTCAAGAACTTTGCTTTTTAAATATATAGGAACTTTTTTATAATCAAAATAATCTCTTAGATAAGATGAATTTGCAAGGCATAGCATATTAGATACCATCAAATCATTTTTTGCCTCAATAATTACTGGATGTTTTCCCTTTAAGTGTAAATCATAAGCAATTTCACACCCACTTAATCCTCCACCAATTATTACGACATTTTCACCAACTTCTTTTCCGTTCAAATATTCAATGGCTTCCATACTTTTTTCTATTCCCTTAATAGGAAGTTTCTTTGGTTTAGAACCTGTTGCAATAACTATTTCATCGGCTTTAATTTGTGATAAATCTTTTATCTCAGTATTGAATTTAACTTCTATTCCTAAATTTTTGATTTGTCTTCTATACCAATCAATAAGCATTTTATCTTTTTCTTTGAAAGATGGTGCTGCTGCAGGAATAAATACCCCACCAAGAACATTACTCTTTTCGTATATGGTTACTTTATGCCCTCTCAAAGTAGCAATTCTTGCAGTTTCCATGCCTCCAACTCCACCGCCAATAACAGCAACAGTTTTAGCTTTCTTTGCAGGTTTAATATCATATTTATGGTTTTGCATGGTCAATGGATTTAATGCACATCTTGACATATGTTTTGAATCACTCATTGCAGCACCATTTGCAATTCCCTTATAATGTGACATAGGAAAACATCCATTATGACAACATATACAAGGAAGTATATCTTCAAGCCTATCTTCCATAAGTTTTGTAACCCAATGATGATCAGCTAAAAATTGACGAGCAACTCCCATAGCATCAATATCACCTGCTTTAATTGCTTTTGCAGCAACATCAGGCTCCATTCTGCCAGCACAAACAACAGGAATTGATAAAACCTTTTTAACAGCAGTAACCTCTTTTAAATTGCAATTTTGAGGCATATATGCAGGTGGATGAGCCCAATACCAAGCATCATAAGTCCCATTGTCAGCATCAAACATATCATAACCTGCATCTTGCAAATATTTTGCAGCTTTAAGGCTTTCTTCCATATCACGCCCTACTTCTTTATAATCTTCTCCAGGCATAGCCCCTTTACAGAAATCCTTGGTCTTGCTTACAACCGAATATCTTAAAGAAACAGGATAATCATCACCGCATGCTTTTTTTATTGCTTTTACAACTTCAACAGCAAAACGATATCTGTTTTCAAAACTTCCACCATATTCATCTGTCCTATGATTTGTATATTTTGTAGTAAATTGATCAAGTAGATATCCTTCATGAACAGCATGAACTTCTACACCATCAACTCCAGCCTCTTTACACATTTTAGATGTTTTTGCAAAAGCATCAATCAATTTTTTTATTTCTTTTTTGGTAATTGCACGGACTAAAACTCCTTCAGCCCATCTTGAAGGCAATTTGCTAGGTGATGCACACAAATATTGAACATCAAAAATAGGTTTTAAAAGTGTATTTAAAGTTTTATGTTTAAGCATAGGAACCATTGCATTAGGCACTGAAAAAGAACGCCCAAATCCAGCGGTTAATTGAACAAAAAGTCTTGCCCCAGTTTTATGGATTTCCTCCATATATGGTTTTAATTTTTTAAAAGATTTTTTGCTTTTATAAAGCCATTGCCCTCCTATCAAATTTTTTAAAGGTGCAATGCCAGGAATAATTAAACCAACATTATTCTTTGCAAGATCCATAAAAAAATCAGCGGCATCTTTATCAAAATGATGTGGTTCCATCCATCCAAACAAAGATGTTCCCCCCATCGGGCAAAGAACAATCCTATTTTTAATTTCTACATTTCCTATTTTCCAAGGTGTAAATAAAGCTTCAAATTTTTTATTCATATACTCTCCTTCGTTTTTATAAGTATAAAGCAAAATATTCTCTGTGCAAAATAAATATTAAAATTTAACAATAAAAAGGCAGATTTTTTAAAAAATTCTGCCTTTTTCCATTATTTTTTGTGATTTTTTAAATTATAAATCATTTTCGTCACTGTAATCACAATCTACTGAAGATGATATATCGTATATAATATTATCTTTTTTGGTTGGATCTCTGTCTAAAATATTTAGACTTATTTTTTGCATTGTATCATCGTAAACTACATTTGCATTATCAAAATGATGCCCATACCTTAAAAACATATATAAAACTTTATTTGTCATATTATATTGGTCATGATTATGATTTTGAATGAATTTATCTCTCGCTTCCTTTCCTGAATTTTTTATATACCCTGAAATTTTGCTAGCATGATATCTTACTGGACGAAACGCAGAAGCAGAAAATTCTTTTATTCCTAAAGATTTTAAATAAGAAATAAACACAGTAAAAGAAATAAGAGCATTTGGAGATACCTTTGATATAATATCTTCCATATCAACATCTTTGTTAACTTTTCTAAAATATCTATCCAGTTTTTTTGCTAGTTCACCATTTCTCTCTTTGTTAAAATTTTGTATTCCCATAATTGTTGCATCTTTTTCAGTTGCACCAAACAAAATGCTCGGAAGCATAAAACTTTGACCATCTTTTTCAAAATACACATTAAAACTATATGGACTTTCTATATTTGATCTTGTTTTTAAAATTTCTCCAACAATTTTATAATCTTGATATTGTCCTAAAGCGAATTTCCCTAGACCAAATTCTTGTTTTAACATTTCAGTTCTTTGCTTAATATAATCATATATATTAACAAAATCATAATTAGTGGCATTAATAATTAAATTTAAAATCAACTTTTTGTCAAATTCGTCTTTTGGTAAATCATAATACCATTGATCACTTTCATAAAATTTTTCAGCATAATTTAAATAATTCTGAATTAAATCTAAAAAATAATTATAATTAGGAATTTCAATTATAGGATATTTATTGTTTGGCTTTGCTGTTAATTTCCCCTCTATATCACTATAAAATCTGGTATAATATCTCCACTTTATACCATCGTTTGCTTGAATTTTAACCAAGCCACTTTCAGCCTGTTTTAAAATATCTTCAAACATTTCTTTCAATTTATTGTTCACTTTAACCTCTATTTATAATAATTATAATACAATTTATATAAATGTTCAAGTTTTATTTATAAGACGTTGATATAATTAAAAAACAACCCTTAAAATCATCAAAGGTTGCACTTTATATCAAAGGTATAATAAATTAATTTTATTTAATTATATAAAATATTTTTATGGAGCTGATGAACGGTTACGATCCGTCTACCTCTGCCTTACCAAGGCAGTGCTCTACCGATTGAGCTACATCAGCACAATTTTATAAGAAGTCAATTAAACTCTGTCAAGAGTATATCATAAACATATATTGTTGTCAAATATATAAATTATTTTAGTTTGTTTGACTTTTAATATTATTTTATATATTTTATAAATAAGGAGAATATTATGAATAACAAAACAAAAAGAATTGTTTTTGATTCAATAGCAATAGGAATTGGAGTGTTACTACTTGGTTTATTCTTTATTCCTTTTTATGGCTCATTGCTTTCAATATATCAATTAAATTTGTTACTTGGAGTTTTTCCTATAGATCCTTTAGAACCTGTTTCTATACTACTTTTCATATTTTCATTAAGTATTTTATTTATGATTATTTTGCTTCCTATCTTAACAATTTTAAATATAGTTATGTTATTATGTGATCTTAATGTCATCAAATCTGAAAAAACAAAAAGAATATTCAAAATAATTAATACAACAATAGTTTCAATTTTATTCGGTTTTACATGTTTATTTTTCATAACATCAATTATTATTTGCTTCGCTGAAAATGTTTCAATTAATTTTGCTTTTCTTATATTTGTTTTAATTTTTATGGTAACACTTCTTGTAATGATTGTTTTATCTAAAAAAATTGATATAAATGAAAAAATGAATAATGATTTAACTTCTAATGTTCCTAAAATTGATAATCCTGAAGTTATGGTTAATAATGAAAAAGAAAACATGAAAATTAAAGAAAAAAATGAAAATATTGATTAAATTAACAACAAAATATAAATAAAAAGCAGAATCTACTGCTTTTTATTTTTTAACATATCTGCAAGATGTTCTATATCTCCTGCCCCTAATATCTCAAACAAAACATTTTTCTGCTTGTATTTTAAAATCTTATTTTTACACTGTTCAAAATCTTTTAAATAAAAAGATTTTATCCCCTTCTCTTTTAAATCAGAATATAATTTGTAAGATGAAATTCCTTTAATAGGTTTTTCTCTTGCTGGATATATGGGAAGTAACCAAACTTCGTCAGCCAATTTTAATGATTCAATAAACTCATTATATAAATCTCTTGTTCTAGAAAATGTGTGTGGTTGAAAAATTACAATTAATTTATCTTTTTTTAATTCTCTTCCACATTTTATTGTTGCAATAATTTCATCTGGGTGATGAGCATAATCGTGTATTATTAATTTGTCATCAATTTCGTTGATATATTCAAATCTTCTTTTTATTCCTTTAAAATTTTCAATTCCATTTTTAATATCTTTTAATGAAATTTTGTTATAATAACAAACACAAAAACAAGCCAAAGCATTGTAAATATTATGAAAACCATAACAAGGCAAATCAATATTTAACATTTTTTTATTTTTTAAATATATATCAAAACTATACTTACCATTTTTATTTATTGTAACATTTTTAGCCATAACTTCTGAAGGTAAATTTATTCCATAATAAATTATTTTGTTTTCACATTTTAATTTTTTACACAATTCATCATCATTATTTAATACAACATAGCCATTTTCTTTGGTATTATTTATAAATTTTTGAAAAGAAGTAAAAATATTTGATATATTTTTAAAATAATCTAAGTGATCAGGCTTAATATTTAAAACTACACTAAAAAAATTTGATAATTTTAAAAAACTATCTTTATATTCACATGCCTCTGTTATTAAATAATCACCCTTCCCTATATAAACATTAGATGAAATGTTATTAAGAATTCCACCGATATGAATACACGGAGATTTTTTTGCAAAAAGAAATACTGATGATATCATTCCAGTAGTTGTTGTTTTCCCATGTGTCCCTGAAATTGAAATTGTATAAAATTCTTTGCTAATAAGTCCTAAAAGCTCTGCCCTAGTCATAAGTGTTTTATTTATTTTTTTTGCTAAACATATATCACCGTCATCTTCACTTACTGCCGAAGAATAAACCACTATATCACAAGCTTTAACAAAATCAGGAGCGTGTCCTATAATTATATCAATTCCCTTTTTAACTAAATCATCAGTTATATAAGACTGCGTTATATCTGAACCATAAACAATAAAACCTTTTTCATGCAACATTATTGCAAGCGCTGATAAACTTATTCCACCTATTCCAATTATGTATATAATTTTATTTTTATCAATCATAATATGATTATATGAATTAATTATTTCTTTTGTTTAATTTTTCAACAATGCAACCAAAATTTCATAAAAGATATTATGAATAAAATACTTAATAATATTGAATTTGAATATAAAGTAGATATAAAAAATATTTCAACTTTCAAAACAAAAGGTTATGTTAAAGGCGTTTTTTATCCTAAAAATGATATAGAATTTATAGAAATCTACAATTTTTTAAATGAAAATGACATACCTTTTTATATAATTGGAAATGGCAGTAACATTTTATTTTCCAATAAAAGTAAAAATATATTTTTAATTTCAACAAAAAAACTTAACAAAAATATCAAAATAAAAGATAAGTTTGTTTATTGTTCAGCATCTCCTATGCTTAGTTATGTTTTTCAAAAAACATTCTCAAAAGGACTTTCTGGGTTTGAATATTTTGCTAATATTCCTGCAACAGTAGGAGGAGCAATTAAAATGAATGCCGGAGCACATGGCAAATGTATATTTGATTATATTGATAAAATAAAAATTTATAAAGAGGGCAAAGTAAGATATCTAAATAAATCACAAATAAAATATAATTATCGCACGACTGATTTAAATAATTGTTTAATTTTATCGGCTAAGTTTAAACTAAATGAATTAGAAAAATGCAAAATTTATAGCAACTATTTATCTTTCTTAGAAATCAGAAAAAAAAGCCAACCTTTAGGCTTTTCTGCTGGATGTATATTTAAAAATCCACCAAACTATAGTGCTGGAGAATTGATAGATAAATGTGGACTAAAAGGAATAAAACAAAATGATGCTCAAATTTCAAACAAACATGCAAATATAATTGTTAATAATGGTAATGCAACTTTTGATGACATAATTACTCTTATAAATCTTTGTAAAATAAAAGTCAAAGAAAAATTTAATATTTACTTGGAACTAGAAATAAAGATAATCTAAATGGATTTCTACTTACAATATTATTTACTTAAAGAATTGACTTTTTTATATTCATGCAATATACTTGTTATATAAAGTGAGGGTAAATATGGAAAAGAATGCTAAACGAAATATTATTATTATTTCTTTGATGATAATTATAATTGGTCTATTAATAACATGTTTTATATTTTGGATAAAAGATAAAGATACAAATCAGTTAAGCACTGAGGAAAAAACAATAATTGCTATTGATAAAGGCACACAATCCTATAGAACTTTCATTAATAATGGTTTAAAAGAAAATAATATTCAAACAAGAAATAATTTAGATAATAATACACCTGATAAAGAATTTTTATATAACATGTTAAATCAGCATAGACTCTTCGTTGACCTCATTGATTCTACAGTAAATAATGAACAATATACACTTAACCTTACTATTAAAGATGATTGTGTTGATAAGTATGATATAACGACTGTGTATTTAAAAATTATGCCTATAAATGAAGATAATATTGTAAATTCATACATCTCTACTTGTTACAACCAAAATGAAGAAATTAGATATGCTAATGCTGTAATAAGCATTAAATATGATTTTGAAAGTGATATTTTAGAATATTTCAATATATCATATGAAAATTTCTTTGAAGGATGCTTAAATTTAAACATCAATTATATTGAAAATACATTTACCCTTTTGAGCATAGATTTTAAAGGTATTCAAAATTATTATTCAACTTTTAAAGATTTATACTTAAATAATCAAACTTTGGATGATAATATTATAAGTAAATTTAACTTAGATACAATGGCAATATGTCAATTCGATAATGAGTATAACTTGACTTCTATAGAAGGTTTTGCGTATGGTTATGATGATATATGGTTTAGTTTATTAACATCAGATCAACAAAATCTTTTAAATACTCTTATCAATGATTTATGTTTAAGACTTCCTAACGATAAGGAATTTATTGAATTAATAAATCTTAATAATACAACAGAAGTCGATTATCTTAATGAAATTTATCAAGAAATTCTTGAACATTATGACTTTTATGCATAAATTTTTACTAATTATTTTTAAAAAGTATTAGAAATAAAAATCTAGGTCATTTTAATAACCTAGATTTTTTATTTTTTGTGGTTTGTTTCTCCAATCTTTTTCCACCCTAACAAATAGTTTTAACATAACCTTTTTACCTAATAGGTCTTCTGCAAACTTTCTGGTTAAAGAGCCTATTTCTTTTAACATACTTCCGCCCTTACCAATTATCATTCCTTTATGTCTTTCTTGTTCACAAATGATATCAGCATCTATTTCAACTATATTGTCCTTCTCCAGAAATCTTATAATTTCTACAGCGATTCCATGTGGAACTTCTTGGTGTAAAAGATTTAATGCTTTTTCTCTTATTTCTTCGCTTATAATAAATTTAACGGACTTGTCTGTATAATAATCAGGTTCAAAAATATATCTTTTTTCTTTTTGCTCTGGTAATTTATCTAAAACCATTTTAAGTAATTTATCAAGATTTTCTCCTGTAAGTGAAGAAATTTGTATATCTGAATCAAATTCTTTTTGTTTTGGTAAGTCAATTTTAGTTCTTACAATTATAACTGGTGTTTCCAAATGCTCTATATATTCTTTTTCTTCTTCATCAGGCATTTTTGTTCCATCAAGTAAATATAAAATTAAATCTACACCAGATACTGCAGAACGAACATTTTTCATCATTGCCCTATCCAATGAATTTTTGCTATGATGAATTCCTGGAGTGTCAACAAAAATAATTTGATATTCTTCACTTGTTAAAATACCCAGTATGTTATCTCTTGTCGTTTGTGGCTTTGAAGAAATTATTGCAACTTTTTCCTTTATTAGTGCATTAATCAAACTACTTTTACCAGCATTAGGCTTTCCGATTATTGCTACATAACCTAATTTAAACATTTTTCATCCTTTTAATATTAAGCTCATTTAATATTTCTTTGCTTGTATTTTTCATAATTTTTTCATCTTCTACTTTAATATGGTCATAACCATATAAATGCAAAAGTCCATGTAAGGCTAAAAATGCAACCTCTCTTTTTTTACTATGCCCATATTCTTTTGCTTGTTCCTTTGCCCTTTTTGGACAAATTACAACGTCACCTAGATAAAGTGTTCCGTCTGGAGATACTTCTTTACTAAAATCTTTAACATGCTGTGGATATATAATTTCAAGCATTGGAAAAGATAAAACATCAGTGACTTTATCCACTTTTCTATAATTTTTATTTAACTCTTTTATTCGTTTTTCATTAACAAATGAAACAGTTACAACAACTTCATTAAAGCTGTTATTTGTGTATTCTTCTGCCTTGCGATATATTTTTTTTATAAGTCTTCTGTATCTAAAATTAACATCTTCAAAATTTATTTTCATGTATTTCCTATGTTTCTATTTGTTGTTATTGTATAGTCAATTATATAACAACCAACATCCTCCTTTATAGTAAAATTCTCATTAATAATTATCTCATTTTCTTGCAAAAAAATCAATGTTTTTTCACGTGCTTGATCAATTATTTTTTCTCTAACTTCTTCAAATGGTTGAATATGTTCAATAATCTCAATTTCATAGTATATCGTTTTTTTTAGTTTAAAAGGAATTATTAAATTGTTTGTTAAAATTTCTGTATACTCTTCTGTTTCATATTGGTCATATTTTATTTCATGGTTATTTTGATAAATACTAAGATTAAATAATAAAACTTCACTATTCACCATTTTTTCCCCTGTTCGTCTTGTTTCTATATAATATTCGTAATGCTTAATTCTTGATGTATACCACACATCTGCCAATATGCTCGCTTTGGGTTCTACGCTCTTTTCTTCTCCTTGTGAGTCAATTATATAAGGATAAACTAAAATATCTCCCTTTTGAACAATATCTCCTACTTTGACATTTAATGTGCCTTGAATTAAAGAAATTTCAGTAATCATTCCGTCAAAATTACTGACAATCGGCTTGTATTCCCCGTCCATTTCATCAGGCAAAAGAGCCTCGTTTAAATTTATTATAAGTGATTGTCCTACAACTGCAACACTCACAGAACTTATCTCTTCAAAATTTTCTTTTATTTTTATTTCTAAATTTTCGGTATCAATAGAAAATCTCAACCGACTATTTAAATTTTGATTTGTAAAATTAATAATTTCACTTTCATTAATTCCATTTGTTCCCCATACCTCAATTTTCCAAATAAAATTATATTGAATTAAATAGAATAAAATTGAAATTATCAGTCCAATAATAATTCCATAACAAGATAATAATTTGCCTACCCCAGATAAAAAACCATTATGAGAAATTGATAATATTTCAAGCCCTTGCTTTTTTATTATTCCTATAGTTTTTTTTCTTTTTCTATAATCAACTTCAAACTCAGAAATATTTTGTTCTTCTCTTTTAAAATTAAAAATATCAACTTTTTTTGATAAATTATTAATCGCCCTTTCTTGATTAAGCCCTTTAACTTTTATAACTGTCCTATTATGAAATTTCATCAAAATTTCTCCACTTTTAAAATTATTCCTTGTAAAAGTAATGTGTTTTCGGTCAGTTCCTTTAAATAAAAATCTTTTCCCTCCACAACAAACCTTCCATCTTTAACCTTAAAAGCAACCATTTCATTTGTTATAACAGTAATTCCACAATGTCCTTCAACATATAAAAGTTTGCCTGACATATTAATTACATTATAATTATTGATCAGGTTATAATCTATTTCTCCAATTTTTCTTTTTATCTCATCAAAAAAATTGAACACTTTCTCCTCCATCAAGATAAGATATGCGTTCATAATCATAATTATTTTTAAATTAGTTTTAAATAATGATTTTACAATAAATTATATTGGCTTATAAAAAACGCTTATCCTTTAAATATGATAAGCGCTTTAATTAAAATCAAATTCATAATAAAAATTTATTTTAAAAGTATCTTCTGAAAATTTATAAATATATTGTCATCCATAAAATCTTAATTAGATTTGTTTAAGTAATTTAAAAAAGGATTCAAACTTTGTTCAAAAGTAGGACAAAATTCATTTTCATTTAACATTTCTTTTAAGTCTTTTAGTGTTACCCATTTTGCCTCTGACACTTCTTCCTTTTGTAAGTTTGAAGAAGAAATATCAAAATTTTGCTTAACAAACCACATATCAACAAAATCTTTTTCTCGTTTAAAAGATAATATCAATTTTGAATTGTTGATATCAGGCTTTATTCCAAGTTCTTCTTCAAATTCTCTAATAAACGTTTCTTTACTGCTTTGCCCAGCAATAGCACCACCACCAGGATTTTCCCATTTGTTTGGGAATAATTTCCTTGTATTCGCTCTTTTTTGAATATAAATTTCATTTAAATCGTTCATAATCCAAATATGAATAGATAACTTATATCTACCCACAGGAATAGGTTCTCCACGAGCAATTCTTTCGCCCGTTAAAATTTTATTTTCATTATATAAATCAATTAATTCCATATATATAAAATAACATAATATTATAAAAAATACAATACTAAATTATGATTATTTGCAAAATTTTTATTTTTTTCTCTAAAATACATCAAAAATAAATAGACTTTTTTAAATAAAAATAAATATTGTAAATATAAGTTATATATAAAAATTGATTAAAACAATTTATTAAAAAATTGATATAAAAAAAATAAAAAACAAAGGAAAACCTTTGTTTTTTATTAATAATTTCTATTAATCATCATATTTATTAAAAACATTACTTAAAATTATAGCTTTAACTTCTGGAGGTAACTTCTTTAATTTATCCATTATATCATTATCTAAAATTCTTCTAGTATAAGAATGTTCATTCATAAACTCTTCAAAGTCATCATTGACAATATTGGCAGAATTTGAATCTAATTTTGTGTCAGTTGTAAATTTCTTTTGAGAATAAAAGTTTCTTCTATCTGGTCTTGTTATCTTGATTGACTTATTTTCATATTTTGGTTGTGTTGGTTCGTCATATGTATAATCTTCAATGATAGGTTCACTTTTTGGCTTGCTATCGGTATTTTCTTCAATGTGTTCTTCAATAGAAGAATTAACAGCATTGTCATCATCTGCAATAGTTACCTTATCATTACTTCCAAAATTTTCATTTTCTTCTTTGTATTTATTTAAATTTTCTTGAAGTCTTTTAAACCTTTTACGATTAGATCTACGAATGAAAATAATTGCAACAATAAGCAATAATAAAACGGCTGCAGCTATTATAATTATTAATGTAGTGGTATTCATTTATTAGAAATCTCCTTCATCATCGCCAGAAGTATTTTTATTATCATTAATTATAGCTCTTCTTAAAGCAGTGTCTGCTTGAAGATTCATAAGTTTATAATAATCCATAACAGAGAATCTTCCTTCTTTTATTGCCTGAGAAATTGCCAATGGAACTTCTGATTCAGCCTGTAAAACTGTTGACTTCATTTGTTCTGTTTTTGTTTTCATTTGAAGTTCTTTAATTTCTTCAGCATTTTTCATTCTTTCTGCTTCTATTTGAGCATAAATTTTTTCTTTTTCAGCAGACTTAATTTCTCTTTCAGCATTTAGATCCCTGCTTATATCAATAGACGAAATATTCATATCAAGAATATCAAACATAGATTTTTGAGTTAAAACCCTTACGTCAACATTAGATAGAAGTGAGGCGTTTGGAGATTTTAAAACAGTTTTATGATCTTTTGTTTTTGATATATTCTCCATTATCCATGCACTTAAAGTGCTTTTTAAATCATCTATTCCTAACCCTGATGTAAAGCTGCCAAGATTTATCTTAACAGAAAATCTTACCCCAACATTAAGCTCATAATTATCTTGTGTTATTCCTTTTATTCCCTCAATGCTTTCAACTTTTGATAATATACTATTTTTAACAACATCACAAACATTATGTGAAGTAAGTTCAATTGCTGATGCTAAATTAAAATCTAACTTAACATTTGCATCTTTTGCCATATTCATAGCTTTAAAAACAGATATAGGATTTCCTTCTGACAAAATCAAACTTTCAATATCATTCAAAGAAATATTATAATTAGCTTTTTTGCTCATTATATATGCAGAAACTACATCATGAACATTAAGTTTTCTGTTTTTCATGCTAATTAATCTAAAAGAAGGAATATAACATCCTGAAAAAATAGCAGTGAAATAACTTTTTAAAGGAACAAAACATAAATAAACAATTAATCCAACAAAAATCGCACCAAAAATAGAAACTAATGTAATTTCAGCTGTTCCAAAATTTAAAAGCGATAAATTTATCATTTAAACGCACCCTCCGTTACAATATTATATCATACATAAAACTTGTTGTAAATAGCCAAATAAAACAAAATTAATTCATTTCAACATTATTTTTAACAAAAAAGTTAAATAAAATATCAATTTTTATAATTATTTTAAAAATGAACGTTGATAATAAAATAAATATTGTTGTGCATAGCCTGACAAATAACCAAATTGAGAGACAAGATTATTTCTTATTTTCTCACGATTATCCAAAGGTTGATAAAATTGATTATACATTTTATTTATCCAAACATCAACTGGAAAAACATCTCCTCTATGAAATCCAAAAAGTAAAACACAGTCAGCAACCTTTGGTCCTACTCCACAAAGGTTAAGCAAATTATTACGAAGTTGAATTGTATTCAATTTAGATAAGTTTTCCAGTTGCTCTATATCAATTTGTCTTAAAACCTTAAAAAGATATTCGCTTCTATATCCTGCTCCCATTTGCCTAAAAAATTCAACATTACAATCTTTTAATTTTTGATAGGTAGGAAAAGAATAGATATTATCTTTTACTTGCTCCCCTAAATTCTTTCTTAAATTATTTAAAATCAACTTAATTCTTTTAATATTATTATTGGCAGATATTATAAAGGAAATTAATACTTCAAATAAATCTTGATTTAAAATTCTAATTCCATTTCCAAAAGAAATAGGCTTTTGTAAAATTTCAAATTTATTTAGTTTCTTTTTAATTTCAGAGTAATCAGTTTTTAAATCAAACCAATTCTCAAAAAAATCAACATCTTTTGTTTTGATAATATAATAATTTTCTTCACAATCAATCTCTGCATATTTATCTTTAGGAAAAACAATATATTTATTATCAAATTTTTCATAGCAAAAAACCTGTCCACATTCCAAAATATGTTCTGGATTAAAATCTTGCTTATCGTAAATTTTTATATAATTATCGCCTTTTTCATATTTCATAATAAACCTCTTTCAAATTATATCACCATATGAAAATATAAACAATTTTTTAACAAATAAATATAACAAAAATAAAAAAAGACAAGTGAAAACTTATCTTTTTTTTAAACTATTAATAAAATAAATTATTCTGCTATAACAGTTACAACTTTTTTGCCATTGCTTTGAATAAATTTTACAACTCCATTGCAAAGAGCGAAAAGTGTATAATCTTTACCCATTCCAACATTTTGTCCTGGATAAACTTTAGTTCCTCTTTGTCTTACAATTATAGAGCCAGCAGTTACTGTTTGGCCACCATAGGCTTTAACTCCCAAACGTTTGCTTTGAGAATCACGACCGTTTTTAGTACTACCACCACCCTTCTTGTGAGCAAAAAGTTGAGCATTAAACTTAAACATTTTTTACCTCCAATTTTGCATATTTTTTTTCATCAATAATAATGGATCTAAAAGAATCTAAACATACCTTAAATAAATATTGAACTTGTTTATTATCTGCAAATTTATAATCTAAACTAACTTTCAAATAACCATCAGAAATTTCTTTAAAGAATTTTAATTCTTCAATATCATTTAATCCAACAATTGCCAATTGAGCAACGGTTGAAATCTGACAACAAAGCAAATCTTTTCCGAAATCATCTTTGCCGGTATGCCCTTTAACTTCAAACCCAATTATTAAATTATTTTTTTTATAAAAAACTATATTTGTCATTATTAGACCTTATTTTTTAATTGATAAAATTTTTAATTGAGTGAATGGTTGTCTATGACCTTGTTTCTTTCTTTCGTTTTTCTTAGGTTTGTATTTGAAAACAACGATCTTATCGCCTTTTCCATGAGCAACTACTTCTGCTTCACATACAGCACCTTCAACAAAAGGATTTCCAGCAACAACTTTGCCATTGTCACTAACAAGCAATACTTCTAGGTTAACTTTATCGCCTACAGCATTTGCAAGTTTTTCAACAGTAATAACATCATTTTCACTTACTTTATATTGCTTTCCACCACTTTGAACTACTGCGAACATTTTATTTACCTCCTCTAACCAAACTCGCTGCAAGACAGGTGTTATTGAATATCAATAATCTTAGGAACCCTACACATGCGGATACGTCTATTAATATACCATATTTGCCTTACTTTGTCAAGGAAAAAAGCTTAATAGGACAAAAATTAATATACTAAAAAATTTAATTAAAATAATCTAAGTTTCTGCCATTAAATTTTCTAAAAACAAAAATTTATAACCAAAAATTCAAATAAAAAAGGCCTCTATTTGAGGTCTTTTTTAAATTTATTTCTTATTTTTTCCGTCACGATTTTCTAACTTGTAGCCTTTTTCTTTCTTGTCAAGTTTTACTTTAGAAACTACAAAGTAAATTACAACACCTGCGAGAATAGCAACTGATACTCCAATCAAAACTCCTCCAAGGACTTCTTGAACATTAATTGGGTTTGTTGTATCTGTAGAAACTGTGAATGAAACAGATTTTTCTGCAGTGTTTCCAGCTTCATCTTTGATGCTTATAGTTAAAGTATAATCTCCAGCTTCTTCAAATGTATGTTCATAAGAATATCCACCATCTTCAGCAGAGTTTTCAAGAGTCCAAGACTCATCTGTGTCATTATTCTTTAACTTAATTTGTAATGTTTGAAGTAATTTATCTTGATCTGTAGTAACCTTGTCAGAAACTGTAATTCCTGTAAGGTTGATTACAAGTTCTTCTCCAAGAGCATATTTTTCTTTAAATAAATCGTCAGAGAAATCAATTGTTGGAGCTGTTACATCACCATTTGAAATAGTATATTCAAGAACTTTTGCATCACCAACATTTTGTCCAAGATAATCTTGTGCTTGAACTGAGTATTTAATTGTATATCTACCATTTTTGCTGAGATTTAATTTAATATTAGAACCTTGAACAGTAAAGTTATTATCGTTAGTAACGGCTTCTTCCCATTCTGCAAATTTTATTGTTGCAAGGGTTTGAGTTGTGCTTCCTGTAGTAACAGAAACTTGAACATAAGATTCTTCTTTGTCAATAGTATTTCCCTTATCTGATCCAGAAACAACAACTTCAGGTTTTACGATATCTATTTGTTGTCCAACTTCTGGATATTGTGTTTTTGCATAAGCATCATCAGCGATACTTACAGAAATAACAACATCTTTTACAGTGATTGTTTGAATATCACTTTCAAGTGGGAATGCATAAACATCTTTGTTATCTGTTAATTTCTTATATTCTTCATTGCTTGCTTCTTCCAATGACTGACCTGTAACCCCTAAAATATCTTCATGGATTTTAAGTTCGTATTTATTCTCTGCATTTTCTTCAAGGTAAATGAAATATTCTGTTCCATTATTTGATTTATAGCAAAGTTGACCTTTTGTATTTACATACATCTTTCCAGCAGTTGCAGTTTCATTAGTATTATGCTCTGCATCAAAGAAATTAGCAGTTTTGTTATATCTAATTAAGAATACATTGTATTTAAGTTTATAAGTTCCCTTAGCCTTTCCTGTGAAGTAATATTTATCAAGTTCATAGTTATTACTGCTTGCAGAAACCATTGTTGTTGTATAGTAAGTTGATGTATTTGAATCATCATTTTCATCAAGTCCTAAGTATCCCCAAGTTTCTGAATCAGAAACAGCAACTGTTGGAGGAACTAAATATAATGAATCATCAATTGCAACTTCTTTAGCTTCTGAAGTGATATTGTCAATTTCTGGATCTTCTACAACTGAACCACCTTTAACATTATAGTTAAAGTAAGTTGTAACTCTATGATTTCCAGAATCACTTATAGTAACAGCTACTTGATAAGTTCCTTCAGTTGAAGCATTGAAAATACCAGCATCAACTGTATAAACACCACGGATAGAATCAAATCTTGTGCTCATTCCTGTGCTTTGCATAATTTGACGATTTACAGAATCTTCAGAATTTTTAGTTACTTTGTAAACTACAACATCAGCATGAACATAGTCAACTTTATCATCAGTATAGTATAAAGTTGGAAGATTGATAGTCATAGGAGCTGTAAAGTTATCAGATGCAGAAGGTGCATTAACAACTTTGTATAAAACAGGCATTGTGTTATCTGTTGCATCTGCAATAGATATTATTTTATTGAAGAATCCAACATTTCCGTTATCATCAACAGAATAGCAAAGAATTTCAATATATTCAGCACCTTGTGGTCTGTCATTTAAATTAATAGAATATTTAGATTTGTCTTTGTTAACATACCAACCTGCAGATTTTACAACATTGTTTTCGCCTTTACTCTTTACATACCATTTATTAGCATCTTTAGAGTTATAGTTTTTAACTATATATTGTAAAGTTTCAGTAGTTGTAGTGCTTGCTACTACATCTTTCCCTTCTGGAACATCACTTCTTTCACTCTCACCGTCTTTCAAATATCTATAAGCAGTGATTGTTTGAAGTCTAGAATCAGTTGAATCTGAAGCTGTTGCAACATCAAACTCAATAGTTTCTGATGGTAAATAAGCATTTTGTAAATCTGTTGGGAATGTAATTGTTGGGACAGATTCATCAGTAGCACTTGAAGTTAATTTAACAGAATAGTAAACACTTCTTTCTTTATTATTATTTTTATTATCATTTGCATAGTAATAGAAACTATAACTTTGTTCTGAGAAAGTATATTGTTTATCAGTGTTTTCTGATGGAATGTAAGCATAACCAGCTTTAATCATTTCTGCAGCTATTTCAGAATTTGTAGAGTCTTCGGTAATAGTATCAGAAATTGTTTCTCCATCAATATCTTTATTGAAATTAGTTGTTACTAACAAATAGTTATTTTCTTTTAACCAAGTTTGAATATCACTATCACTAGTAACATCTTTTCCCTCTAATACCATTTGAGTATAAAGTTCAAGGTTATCAACGATAATTTGTTGATAAACAGAATTTTTATTTAATTTTGCTGGAGCAAAAATTAAGTTATAGTCATTATATGCTTGTTCACTTATAATAAATCTTCTAATTCCACTTGCATCTCTAATCTCTCTTCTTAATGTAACTGTATTTGAAGGCATGTTATCAATACCAGCAATTGCGTACATTACGATATTACGAGTAAATGTTTGAGATTTTAATTTGCTTTCAGCACTTTCAGGAGCTTTAGTATTCTTTTCTTCAGCAGATCTTGTATCTGTTCCTGCATCATACATATAAACATTAGGTGCTTGAGTATCTTTTACTTTATCAATAGTGAATGTAGTTTCAGAAGAACCAGCAGTGTTTCCATAGAAATCTTTAACAGTATAAACAAATTTATATGATCCTTCTTCAACTGCTTTAAATTTACCTTCAGCTGTAATAACTTGGTCAGTAACATCAATTTCATACTTTCCATCGTCATTCATTTTTAAAACTTGAAGATCATAGTAAACTTCAACAGTTTCACTTGCTGGTGAGTTAGAAGCTTTTGTTTTTCCAGAAACTGTTGGAAGAGAAACTTCAACACCAACAACTGCACTATCAGGAATTGATGAAGACCAATCAGTTAAAAGATCATAACCGCTTGTTGTTTTATCACTATCAGTATAGAAATAACCATCTCTTACTGTAAATGATTTGCTTGTAGATGTAATAAATGTTCCACCATTATCTTTAACTTCATAAAAAGAATAATTGATTTTGAATTCTTGTCCATCAAGATCAGCTGTTAAACTGTCTCCATCAATGTAGAATTCTCCAGTTTCATCATTCTTTTGAATTTGAACTTTTTCACTACCATTTGTTATGCTGATATAAACATAACATTTTTTAGAACTATCATCGTTTGGAATTCCTGAACCATTTTTGTCAAGAATATAATATTCTTTATCTCCATCTTTTGATGGTGATAAAATAGCATCTCCATCTTCATCGTTAACTATTGGTAATGGAATGATAATGTCCTTATTACCAGCAAGTTTTGTATCATATACAGAAGGAATTATATTCTTTTCATTGTCAGCAAATTCAAAACTAGCCTCACTTGCTTCACATACAACTGCAAGATCATAAACATAACTTTCACCAGTTGTAGTTGTTACAGAATATGTTACAAGATAAGTTCCTAATTTATCAGCGTTAAAAGAGAAATTTGTTCCAAAAGAAGCATGATTAGAAATAGATTCTACAACTACATCTCCAGTTGCTTGATATGTTACAGTAACACTAGAAGATTTAATGTCTCCAGATGGAGTTGTTCCTATGATATGTGGAGTTCCACTTTTGCCATAATATTCTCCTTCAGGAATAACAAAATTATCACCCTTCTTTACAGTAGTAGAAGAATTATTTTCAGTAATGTTACCATTTACTTCAATTCTGTTTGAATTTGTTTGAACTTCACTATTACCTGTCCAGTTTTCTGCAGCAAAAGCCAAAGCATTAAAAAAAAAAAATGCGCCACACAATACAAATGCAAAACCAAGT
>CALWRN010000048.1 GCA_944383975.1 uncultured Clostridia bacterium
AGGGCAAAGTGCATATCAAAAGTAAAGTTTATAATAACACGCTATATGTTGTTTTATGTGGTGAATTAGATGAACACTCTGCATCACATACAAGAATAATGCTTGATGATATTTTTGCTGGCAGTGATTTTAATCAGATAATTATAGATTTATCAGAATTAGATTTTATGGATAGTACAGGGATAGGGGTGTTAATAGGACGCTATAAGAAAATGAAAAATAGAAACATTCCAATATTTATTTGCAACCCATCTAAGCATGCTGAAAAGATATTTAAAATGACAGGGCTTTATGAGATAATGCCTAAGATTGTATAAAAGGAGTGTATATGAATATATCTAATTTTATGGAGGTAACATTTAAAGCTATTTCTATTAATGAAGGATTTGCAAGAATATGTGTTGCAGGCTTTTGTGTTCAATTAAATCCTTCTGTTGATGAATTAGGAGATATAAAAACTGCGGTATCAGAAGCAGTAACTAATTGCGTTGTCCATGCTTATCCAAAGCATAATGGTATGGTTTATCTTAGATGTGAAATAGAAGATAATACTATAAAAATAATAGTGAAAGATCAGGGGGTTGGAATCAAAGATATAGAAAAAGCCATGGAGCCTTTTTATACTACACGACCAGGAGAAGAAAGAAGTGGAATGGGATTTGCCGTTATGGAAAGTTTTATGGATAAAGTGGAAGTTGCCCAAAATGGCGAAAAAGGACTTGTTGTGACAATGTATAAACAAATTGGTAAAGAAAAATTGCAGGTGAGTAATGCTTGATAACACTGATATTTTGGCGTTGGTTGAAAAGGCTCAGCATGGAGATCAACAGGCAAAGACAGTGCTTATAGAAGAAAATTCACCTTTAATAAAAAGCATTATAAAGAGATTTAGGGATAAGGGAATAGAATATGATGACCTTTATCAGTTAGGCTGCATAGGGTTTTTAAAAGCAATAAAGAATTTCAAAGCTGAGTTTGGAGTTAAATTTTCAACATATGTAGTTCCTATGGTTATTGGTGAAATAAAGAGGTTTATGCGAGATGATGGTGCAATAAAAGTTTCTAGGGCTTTAAAAACATTAAATCTACAGATAAATAAATATATAGAGAATTTTTTTAGTAAAGAGCAAAGGAAACCATCAATAGAGGAAATAGCAAAACATTTTCAAACAGATGAACAAGAGATAGTTTTAGCAATGGATTCTTCAAAGATGCCGTTATCGTTGTATTCTCCTATTGATGATGAAGGAGATTCATTAAACATTGCTGATAAAATAGAGGCTGAAGATGATATAAATGAAAAGATTGTTAATAATTTAGCGTTGAAAGAAGTTATAAAGGGTTTGGATTCAAGAGAAAAGAAAATAATAATGTTAAGATATTATTTTGATAAAACCCAAAGTGAAATAGCAAGACAATTAAAGATTTCTCAGGTACAGGTTTCAAGGTTAGAAAATAAAATTTTGGAAAATCTTAGAACTAAATTATCATAATATACAATATTTAGTATTCTATATGATAGACATAACACAAAAAACAAGAGCAAACTGAAATTACTCTTGTTTTTTTAATTGTTTATTTTCTGTTTTTTACTTATTTTTAAATTAAAGATTTTGAGCAGTTTTGTTTATGTTTGAATTCATTGTTTTAAATGGTTCGTATTTATTTAAATCTATAACATTGTTTTTAACATCTTCTTTTTTTATTTTGTTCTCTTTTTGAACATTAGTTGAATTATTGTTAATATTATTTGTTTATGATTGTTCATTATTTGAATTTTTATTAAACTTCCTTGTGGTTTGCTGGTTCTCTTCGGTTGTAGTTAAAATGGATTGATTGTTTAGATTGTTATTTTCAATTTGATAATTATTGTAGTAATCATTTCTATTTGGATTATATCTAAATGTATCTATATTTCTATATTTAGGATAAAAAGTGTCAGTATTTCTATTAGGATTAAAGTTATTGTTTCTTCTATGCCAATAATTATAATCATTATAGTTGTTATTATTTAAATATTGATTTTGTAAATATTGTGAATTATTATTTTTAATTGCTGTGTTGTTAAATGTGTCTATGTTAGATGCTTTGTTATTTTCATTGCTTGTTATAGCACTTATATTTTGATCATTGCTATAATTATTATAATTTAAAATGTTCGTATCTTCAGTGGTTTTGTTTTGTGTATTTTTATTTTCTGAAAGGCTGTTATCAAGCATATAAGAAATTTCGCTTAATGTATTATATAAATTACTTAAATAACTTAATCTTTCGTTCATATTATTTCCTAGTTCTATATAGGCTGCTTTAGCTTGTTCTATATCTAGAGATTGTATCCTAGTAGATTTTTTTATTTTATTAACACTATTTTTAATGTTTTCTTTTGTGCTATTTAAATATGATGCATATTTACTTAAGTTACTTGAAAGATCATTTAAAGCATTTGCTTTGTTTTTTCCAAGTTTATATTGCTTTGTTTGGTTTCCTTTTAAGTAAGAACTAAGTGAAAGAACATTCTGCCTCAACTCTTCTTCTTGTATCATATTTTGATAAGCATTTTCACGAAGTCTTGGAAGTTGATATGTTGTATTTGTATAAGGTTGAGAAAATGAAGGACTAACTTCGCTTACCTCACTTGTGCTGGTTGAACTTACAATTTCGGAAACTCTGTCTAACTGTGAGTTTAGATTTTTTAAAGCTTGAGTGTCGCTATTTGAGGAGCATCCTACCATAATTAAACAAACTAAAAAACAAAATACTGATAAAATTATTTTTTTCATAAAGCCTCCGTTTTACTTAGAATGTGTTAACTATAAAAAAATATTCTTATTGATTTTAATATTTCTGTTTAATTTCATTTTTATTGTCAATAAATAAAGATATTAAATATTATATGGAGTGATAGGATGCAGGTAGATGAGAAGAAACGTAACGAAGCTTATAATAGGTATGTAAAAGCAAAAATTCCTAAAACAAAACCATGGCCAAGTTTATTTAATTCGTTTTTGGTTGGTGGAATTATATGTTGTTTGGGGCAGGGCATTAATGATTTGATTTTAATTTGGTTTCCAAACATGTCTGAACAAACCGCATGGGCTTATACGCTGATAACACTTATTTTTATAGCAGCATTTTTAACAGGAATTGGAATATATGATAAAATAGGTAAATTTGCAGGCGGAGGCTCTATAGTGCCAATTACGGGCTTTTCAAATTCTATAACTTCACCAGCAATTGAATTTAAACACGAAGGAATTATTTATGGAATTTGTGTCAAAATGTTTACAATCGCAGGTCCAGTTATTGTATGTGGGGTTGTTTCAAGCATTATTGTAGGAATTATTTACCTATTTATCTGACATAATGATTTATTTTAAAGGGTATAAGAATGAAAGCAAATCAAACCGTAAAATTTAAAAATAAACCTGTAATAATTGGTAGTTATTCTATTGTAGGACCAAAAGAAGGTAAGGGGAATTTTGGTCCTTATTTTAACTATGTCATTAAAGATGATTCTTTTGGTGAAGATAGTTATGAAAAAGCGGAAAAGAAGATGTTGGTTAGTGCAATTGTTGGGGCTATTGAAGATGCTAAGATAAAACCAAATGATGTAAATCTTCTTTTAGCAGGTGATTTATTAAATCAAATAATTTCATCTTCATATGCAGCAAGAAATTTTAACTTTGCATTTTTAGGGCTATTTGGAGCTTGTTCAACAATGGCTGAAAGTATGGCAATAGGTGCATCGCTTATAGATGGACATCAATTTGACACAGTGGTTTGTTCAACCGGTTCACATTTTTGTACGGCCGAAAGACAGTTTAGATTTCCATTAGAGTTAGGAAATCAAAGACCGCCAACATCTCAGTGGACTGTGACAGGGGCTGGTGCTTGTGTTTTGTCTTCAAGAGGTTATGGTCCAAGAATTAGCATGGCTACTTTTGGGAAAGTAATAGATTTTGGAATTAAAGACGTAAATGATATGGGAGCAGCTATGGCGCCTGCTGCCATGGATACAATGATGGCACATTTTCGCGACACAGATACAACTCCGGATGATTATGATTTGATTGTTACTGGAGATTTAGGTAAGTTGGGAAGTGAAATACTGATAGATTTAATGGAAGATCAAGGAATAAAACTGGGGCTAAATTATAACGATTGTGGACAAATGTATTATACAAGAAATCAAAATACTTTGTCTGGTGGCAGTGGTTGTGGTTGCAGTGCTACAATATTTAATTCTTTTATCATGAAAAAGTTGAGAGATGGGGAATATAAAAAGGTTTTGTTTATGCCAACTGGAGCGCTAATGTCTACTACGGCTTCTCAACAGGGTGAGACTATTCCTGGAATTTGTCATGCAATTGTAATAGAGAGTGATGTTGTTAATAATAAAGATGAAGACTTAAAAAGTTCTAAAAAACAATATAAGATAAAGAAACATAAATGATTGTTTTTTAAAGATATGTTTTTTAAGGGGGAAGAATGTATTATCTTTGGGTGTTTTTAATAGGTGGCTTTATTTGTATGTTAGGTGAAGTATTACTTATTTATACAAACATAACTTCGGCACGAATTCTAGTTACTTTTGTTTTAATTGGTGTGTTACTACAGGCTTTTGGAATATTTGATCCGATTTCTCAAATTGCTAGGGCTGGTATAAATGTTCCCATTATAGGATTTGGTGCTTCTTTGGCGAAAGGGGCTATAATGGCAGCACAATCTAAAGGTCTTATTGGTGCTTTTACTGGGGGACTTGAGACAACTGCTGGAGGAATTGCTGCAGCTATATTATTTGCTTTTATTTTTGCTCTAATTTTTAGATCTAAAACAAAATCTTAATTCATACTACAATATATAGTATTATGTTTTTCGTACAAAATACATAATATTGAATTTTATATTGTTGTAAACTATTTCAAAAATCTTTCATATAAATAGTATATGATTGATTATTGTCATGCACATAATATAAAGAAAAGAAAGAAAATAAAAGGAAAAACAAAACTAAGGATTGCATTGCTTGTTATCCTTAGTTTTATTATTCTTTGTATATTTTATTATTTTAAAGTAGTTTGTCCTATTGTTATAAGATTAAGTGAAGAAAAAATACGGTCGGTTGCTACAACAGCAATTAGTGAAGCTGTTGGGGATGTCATGTCAAATGAAAACTTAACATATAATGATTTGGTGCATATCACATATTCATCAACAAACAATATAGAACTTATAGAAGTTGATACCGTAGAGGTAAATATTGTTATAAGGCAAATTACGGAGGGGGTTCAAAATAAATTTGATACATTAGGAAAAGAAGGAATAAATATTGCTTTAGGAACATTTACGGGAATACCTTTTCTATATGGCATAGGCCCAGATATATCAGTAAAACTTGTTCCGGTTGGGACTATTAATACTAAAGTGACTTCTAATTTTATTTCTTCAGGCATAAATCAAACTCTTCATAGATTGTATTTCACTGTAACTGGAACAATAGGCATGATTTTGCCGGCACAAACACAAAATTTTGTTACTGAATTAGAAGTCCTTATATGTGAAAGTGTTATAGTCGGAGAAATACCAGATGTATATCTTCAAGGAAGTTTAATTTGATTTCAATTTTTATATTTAAAGATTATCAGCCTAATTTAACACCACTTTTAATATCATTCTAAATTACATTTTCTAAAATTTTTAAAGAATATAAGATTAAAAGCTTTTATTGATAAAAGTATAGTTATTAATTTATAATTTTTTTTGCAAAGCACTTTGTTAATTTTTCTTTAAAAACATAACCCGTTCTATGCTTATTTTGGTTATAATTAATTATGTTTATAGTATAATTTTTTAGAAAAAATAAAATTATTTTTAGTTATTTTTAAATATTTAAAGGAATTAAAAGAAAAATGTAGTATAATAAAACTAAATGGCATAAAATGGGAGTGTTAAATTGCAAAACAAGGGTTTTCCATCTGAATGGCTTTATCAGTTAAAACAAAAAAATAACATCGTATCCATTATAGGCAAATATGTTCATCTTGAAAAGAAAGGAAGCAGATATTGGGCTTGTTGTCCTTTTCATAATGAAAAAACACCATCTTTTTCAGTAAATGAAGATGAAGGTTTTTATTATTGCTTTGGATGCAAAGAAAGTGGTGATGTTATTTCTTTTGTCATGAAGTATGAATCTTGTGATTTTTTAGACGCAATTCATATGCTTGCAAAAAATGCAAATATGGAAGTTCCTGAATTTACTGGAGAAAGAGATGTAGTTGAAAAAAAACAGGAAAAAGAAAGAGTTTTAAAATTACTTGATTTAACTTACAAACATTATCAACAAAATTTATATTTAAAAGAGGCAAAACCTGCACAAGATTATATAAAACTTAGGGGCTTTACTAGACATGAACTAGAAGATTTTAAGTTGGGTTATTCATTAGACAGACATGAAATTATAAATTACTTAAGAAAACAAGGCTTTACATATAAAGAAATGTTAGATGCAGGAGTGGCTCAACACAAAGACAATAATTATTATGATGTTTTAGGTGGAAGACTTGTTTTCCCTATATTCAATCTTCTTAACGAATGTGTTGGATTTAGTGCAAGAGCTTTAGGAAAAGTTGAGTATGCAAAATATATCAATACTGCTGAAACCTGTGTTTTTCATAAAGGTAGAGTTGTGTTTGGAATCAATTTAGTTAAAGCACTAAAACAGCAAGGAAAACTTGATAAAATAATTATTGTTGAAGGGCAGATAGATGTTATTGCAATGCATAGAGCTGGATTTAAATCAACTGTTGCTTGCATGGGAACTGCATTAACTGTTGAAAACGCAAAAGAATTAAAAAAGTTGACCAATAATATTATTTTATGTTTTGATGGCGATGGTGCTGGTGTTAAAGCCACAATAAAAAGCATAGATATATTGAAAGCAGAGGGATTTAATGTTCGTATAGCTTCTCTTCCTAATACCCCTGGAGAACATGACCCTGACGAAGTTATTAAAAAAAGAGGAAAAGAGGGAATAGAAAAAATCATTAACGATGCTTTGCCTATTACCGATTATTTAATTAAAACAGAGTTAAAAAACTATGATTTATCTAAAGCTGATGAACGAGGTAAATTTGCATCTGCAGCACTTGTACATATAAGTAAAATTGGTAAAAATAGTGAGGAAGAACCTTATCTTGATAAAATAAGAGATTTAACTTCAATTCCAATAGATATTTTAAGAAGAGATTTAGATAAAATCAAACAAGGACAAGTTGTTAAAAAAAATGAAACAAAGGAAGAAGAAAATGTTTTAATATCAAGAGAAAATGGGAATATTAGAGCTATAAAGTTTATACTAAGTTCTCTAATGTTTAAAAAGGATTATGTTAACAAAAACATTGATTATAAAAAGTTATTACCTAAATATAGAGATATTATAGATAAAGCTGAACAAGGTATTCCTATTTCTTCATATTATGATTATTTTGATGTTGAAAATATGCCTGTTTTAAAAGATTGTATTAATATAGATTTTTCTGAATTTGAAAGTTCTGGCAAACAATATTTTAATGAATGTTTATGGATTATTGCAAAGCAGGAACTTATCAACAGACAAGATGAGTTTGCAGAAAAATATAAATTGTGCAGTGATATTAAAGAAAGAATTGAAATCGCACAAAAATTGAATTCAATAGCTAAAGAGCTAAGAGAAAAAAGTTTGGAGGAATTTTATGTCAGATAATAAAGTTGAACTTGAAATGAAAAGAATTTTTGATGTAGCAACTAAAAAAGGTTCAATAAACGAAGAAGATGTTTATTTTAGATTATTGAAATATGATTTGTCGGCTCAAGAAATACAAAAATTTATAAAAAAGCTTGAAAATCATGGAATCAAAATTTTAAAGACAGATGAGGATGCAAATAACACATCTGATGAATTGTCTGATTTCTCAGGATTTGCTTCAGTTGATGATCCTGTAAAA
>CALWRN010000049.1 GCA_944383975.1 uncultured Clostridia bacterium
ATTTGTGGAAGTGGTTACCAAGATGTTTTTTGGGGTAATCTTATAAGTGTTTTAGGAGGAGCAACGCAAAAAATTACAACTATACGTGGCAAATCTAGTTACAATGTAGAAGATTATGGTATTTCACTTGCAAAAGTTCATGGCACTGGGTTAAGTCCTGAAGAGTTTGAAAAAGAAATTGCTTCAGTTGATGAAATTTCTGATGAAGAAAGAAAAAAAATGATAAATTCAGGTAAATTTGCCCCTAGTTTTATGTGGAACGTTAACGGCTGGTTATGTTCAAAACTCGGACTTCATATAACTAGACAAACACAAAAATCAGTCCCTCAAATAGCAAAAGAAGATATTTATTCTTCTACTTTAAACATGACAATACCTAAAGGATATTGCACTGGACTTAGTGCTGTTGTTACAACAGAAACAAAAGAAGGAACAACAATTATAAGTGAATGCATAGGAAAGGTTTATGCAAAAGATGAATTTGATTGCAATGATTGGACAATTGAAGGAGAGCCAACAACAAGGGTTGTTATTGAAAGACCTTCAACTGCAGAACTTACTTGTGCAACTTTAATAAACAGAATTCCTGAGGTTTTAGTTGCAGAACCAGGTTACACAACAACAGAACAAATGCCTGAAAACATTTATAAAGCACATAATCTTGACAAATATATTGAATTTGTTGATTGTATGTGTGATGATGATTGTCACTGTGACCATGATCACCACGACCATTGCTAAAATTAATCATTTTAATTTTAATGATATAAAAACAATTAAGTAACATTTAACATAGGAGAAATATGAATAAAAAAGGACTTTTTATAAGCTTTGAAGGTGGAGAGGCTTGCGGAAAATCTACACAAATAAAACTTTTAAAAGAATACGTTTCAACACTAAAAAACAAAGAAGATTTTGTGTTTGTTAGAGAACCTGGTGGAACTCCCCTAACTGAAGAAATCAGACGCTTGCTATTAAATTATGAAATTGACAAGCCTTTGCCAATGACTGAACTTTTATTATTTTGTGCTGCACGAGTTGAAGATGTTGAAAAAATAATAAAACCCGCCTTAGAAAAAGGTAAAATTGTTATTGCTGACAGATTTTATGATTCAACCATTGCATATCAAGGAATGGCAAGAAATATTATGAATGTTGAACAAATATTAAAATTGACAAAGACAATAATTGGTGACATTAAACCGGATTTGACATTTTATTTAAAACTATCCCCTGAAGAAGCTTTTAAACGAAAGTCAAAGATAAATGAAGGTTTGGATAGAATTGAAAAAGAAGGACTTCTCTTTCATAAACAGGTAGAAAAAGGATATGATTATATTTCCAACTTAGAAAAAGAAAGATTTGTTATTATTGATGCAAACAAAACACCTGACGAAATTTCAAATGAAATAATAAAAAAGTTAAATAATAAAATAAATAATATGTAATTATATAAAAAGAACACTTTTAAAAGTGTTCTTTTATTTTAATTTCTTCACGAAATCTTTATAATCATAATTTTCAAGTCCTTCTTTTGATGTAATTAATATCAAGTAAGGCTTTGATTTTAAAATATCCTTCCACAAATTTTTTATTTGTTCAAATGTTACGCTTTTTAATTCATTAATCACTGTTTTATCGCTGTTGCAAATTTCATTATATTGTTTATATTCTCCAAAGCGTGAAGACGAAATACGTGACAAGTTTTGTAAATCAAAATTGACTTGTGATAATTTTCTTTCTTTATGTTTATTAAACAAATCTTCACTAAACTCTCCTTCAAAGAATTTTAAAAAATCTTTAAAGTCATTCACTACATTTTCAATATTATTATCATTGCACTGAACTAAAAACTCACACTCTTTATACTTATTGTCATTAAAAAGTCCTGTAAAACAACTGTAGCACAAATTATTATTAGTTCTATAAAATTCAAAGAATTTTTCTTGCAAACAAGCATTTAACAAACTTTCAACAAAATATTGTTTTCTAGTTGAAAATTTTTCACATTTATCATAAGCATAGAATGTAAGAAAAATAGATTTTCCATCTTCTACTGCAGGTGACTGAATAAAACATGGCGCTTTAAAGCCTTTATAATTTTCAAAATCAAATCCCAATTTTTCTCCCACAGGGATTCTTGGATAAATATATTTATTAATATATTGAATTACTTTTCTTAATTTTATTTTTCCACTTATTACAATAGTCAAATTTTTTTGTGTAAAATAATCATTGATATATTTTTTTATGTCTTCTAACTTTATTTTTTCTACTGTTTCTACAATTCCTGCTGCACTGATTTGAATGTTGTTATATTCAGGCTCTTTATAAATTTGATGCAAAAGAATATTTCCAAGTTCTCTTTCATTTGTTTTCTTTCTTGTTAATATTTCATCATATATAATTTTTCTTTCGCTTTCAAATTCTTCAGAAATATATTGCAAACTATTGAATGGTTCTGTCATTAAATCAAATGCCTCTTCAAATTGATTATGTGCAACCTGTAATAAAAATCTTACAAAGAAAGAACTGGTATTTGCGTTTGAATATGTATATTTATTCTTTAATGCTCTTCTTTCATTTCTATTATGTTTTTGAGTTGAAAAAGCACTAGAAACAGCATGTTCACAAAAATGAGCAAGTCCTGACTTCCCTTTAGGATCATTTAAAGCACCAGCATTAAAGCATAATTGAACATCAACACCATTTACATCTTTTACATATGTATATATCAATTTTACATTATTTTTTAAATTTAATAATTTTGTTTTCATTTATTACCTCTATTAGTTAGATTAACATATTTATTGCTTTTTTACAATAAAAAATAACAAAATAGAGAACTATTTTGTTATTGTTCAAAATTATATTTTTAAAATAATTAAAAATTAAATAAATTATTCATTATCATTTTTTAAGTTTAAATTTGCCTTCTTTTGGAATTTCCCATCTTTTTTGTAAACCACAAATTTAGTATCTTGAGATTTGCTTAATTCTTGAACTCTTGCCAAAGCTTCTTCCTTTGTTTTTTTGCTGTCTATAATTCTTTTTGCTCCATCCTTTTTGATTTTCCACATTTTATCTTCTTTATCAAATAAAACTCTATAAACAGCTTTTTTCTCTACCTTTTCCACTTTTTCTTCTTCCCCTTCTTTTTCTTCTGTAACTTCTTGTTTTTTTGTTTCTTTTTGTTTTGTTGAAGTTTTCTTTTCAGTTTTATCTACATCTGCAGTTTTCTCTTTTTTCTCAGCCTTTTTTGTTTCTTCTGCGTTGTCTACTTCTTCAACTTTTTCTTCTTTATTGTCAACTTCCTTCTCTACTTTTTGTTTTTCTTCTTTTTTCTTATTCTTCTTTCCAAAAAACCACATATTTTTTCTCCTCTTTTATCAATCAATTATATTATATCATTGAATTTTATTAATTTCAATATTTTTCTTATTTTTTATTTAATATCTTTCATATTATTTTATTATATATAAAAATTATGATATTATATATCAAAAGGAGTCAAATATGAAATATATAGGCACGGTTTCGCGTGGAATTAAAGCACCAATTATAAGAGCAGGAGATGATTTAGTAGAAATAACTGTTAACAGCATAATGAAGGCTGTCAAAGAAGATAATATTATTCTTCATGATAGAGATATTGTTGCAGTAACAGAAGCTGTAGTTGCAAAAAGTCAAGGCAATTTTGCTACTGTAGATGATATTGCAACTGATGTTAGAAATAAACTTGGAGGTGGAACAATTGGATTAATCTTTCCAATCCTTTCTCGTAATAGATTTTCAAACATATTGAAAGGAATTTCCAAAGCCTGCGACAAAATAGTTCTGCAACTTTCTTATCCTTTTGATGAGGTTGGGAATCCCCTTGTTTCAATAGACAAGTTGTATGAATTAGGAATTACCAATTTTAATAAATCATATACTGACAAGCAATTTTATAATATAGTTGGGAAAATAGAACACCCTTTTACTGGAATTGATTATATTAAATTATATAAAGATATTTGTGGAAAAAATTGTAAAATTATTTTATCTAACGATCCTACAACTATATTAAAATACACAAAAAAGATTATCACTGCAGATATTCATTCAAGATTTAGAAACAAAGATGTTTTATTAAAAAATGGAGCAGAAAAAGTTATTTGTTTGCATGAAATATTAAACGAGTCTATAAACGGAAGTGGTTTTAATGAAAAATATGGTGTTTTAGGTTCTAATCTTTCAACTGATGATAAATTAAAACTTTTCCCACGCGATACACAATCTTTTGTAAACAGACTTCAAAAAAGATTATCTGAAGAAACTGGAGTCAAAATGGAATGTATGGTTTATGGAGATGGTGCCTTTAAAGATCCTGTTGGAGGAATTTGGGAACTTGCTGATCCTGTTGTTTCTCCTGCCTATACAAATGGCTTAGAAGGAACCCCTAATGAAATTAAATTAAAATATATTGCTGACAATAAAATTGGCGATTTGACTGGCGAAGAAGCTGTGAAAGCAATGAAAAATATTATAAGTCAAAAATCAAAAGATTTGAAAAATAAAAATGAATCTCTTGGAACAACACCAAGACGACTTACCGATTTGTTAGGTTCTTTAAGTGACCTTACAAGTGGAAGTGGCGATAAGGGAACTCCTATTGTATTAATTACCGGCTATTTTAATAACTATGCTGATGACTAGAATTACCATTTCAAATTTATAATATCATAGTCATATAGTTTCTATATAATATATAAAAATGTAATAAAAGTAAATTTTAAATTATATCAATCAAAAAATTAATAATAAAAGTAAAAAATAAAAAAGGTTGTTTTTATATTCAACCTTTTTTTAACTGATTATTTTGGTCTTACACAATCTATAATAATTTTTTCTATATAACTGATGTCATCTTTACATCCATTCTTAATCCACTCATTTATAATAGCAGTAACTCCATTTAGATAATAATTAATCATATAATTCCCTGTTTTGTCATCTATTCCAAATCTTTTAAATATAGGATTAAAAATATGTTTATTTAAAGAGTTAAAATTTTCAAATGATTTCATAATATTAGATTTATTAACTGCAACCTGATGAATTATTTTATTATCCTTTATAAATTTAAGATAAGGTGTTAAATATTCTGGAGTAATAAATATCAATTCTTCCTTAGGACAATTCTTAATTTTGGCAACAATCTCTTTTGTTTCTTTGTCAAAATAAGTTACAAACTTTTTATTTATATTTTCAATACACTCTACTAATAAGTCATTAATCGTTTCGTAATGAAGATAAAAGGTTGAGCGATTAACCCCTGCTTTTTTGCAAATTTCTTTTATAGTTATATATTCAAAATCTTTTTTATTGAGCAGTTCAATAAGTGCCTGATTCATTAAAAGAGCAGTATTATAATACTTACTCTCAGATTTATTCATAACACTGCCCTCCTTTACTATTCCTCATCAGTTATTTCTTTTGCCAATCTCATAATGTCAGAGCCATATTTATTTTTCCCTCTTTCAAGGATTTTCTTGTAAATAGGAAAATTCAAACAACATCCAATAATTCCAACCACTCCTATCACAATTCCTGCGATGAAAAGTCCAATTCCTGAACCAATAACACTCATTGCTAAACACATTCCTGTTCCGAGAACCAAAGTGCTTATTATGCCAAATGTATAAGCAAATATATTGGCTGGGGTTTTAACCTTGGCATCTAATTTTTTTAATTGTCTTACTTTAGATGTATCCTTCTTTGAATATTCATTTGCAATATGCTCTGCATAAATTTTGTCTGTATTCATAATTTCCTCCTTTAAAATACGTTTTTATTATAATATAAAGGATTAAGAAATTGAACGACACAAAAATCAAAAAGTGTTGGATTAAGTTTACATTACATATTATAACATAAAATTACAAACCGATTGAATTTTTAACAAATAAAAAGGCATTTTATTAAAAATGCCCTTTTAAAATATTAAATTATATTTTAATCATAATAATCGTTGTTACTATCGCTTTGACGCAAAATATTATTTTTTAATCTTGCATATTCTTCATAATCAATTAACTCATTTTGATATAACATTTTTGCATCCATTAGTTTTCTATGTTTTTGTGAAGCGTTATCTATTCTATTATAATAAATAACACCATAATCACTTCCTATTCCAACAAAATAGCCTACTAAAGTTAAAATTGTAAAAATTACACCACCAAACAAAAATTGTAAAATTGAAAAACCAATTATTGAACCTAAATGTTCAATTAATTCTTCTTTTGAATAATTTGAATATGATTTAATTTTTAATCCAACTAAAATACCTATAATGCCGATGATAGGAATTATTATACAGCAAACAATAACTTTTGTTTTTTCTGCATCATAATCATATTTTTGTTGACTTGCAAGTTCTTTTAAACTTTCGCTTGAAGAAACAAAAACAATACCTATTACAATCATTATAACTATACATGCAACACCAAAAAGAATTGATAGAATTCCTGACCATGTAAACCAATTATTTTTTGTATGACCATTTTTATATCTATCAAGTGCAGAAGAAGTATATTTATCATCTATGTTTTTATCAATTTCTAAGTCCTCCGGTCTTATTCCTGAATTAGATGATTCTCTTAATTCTTCTTTTAATTCTTCTTTAAGACTATATTTTTCATTTCCCATGATTTATATTATATCATAGATTTGCAAGTTTGTAAAGTCAGTTTATAAAATCTGTCTGTTTCCTCTAAATTTACAAAAATTTGTTAAAACCTCATATTCTGTGCTTTCTATTAAAGGTGCTAATTCTGATGCGTTATCCATTATGGTAACTTTATCACCTACTTTACAAGAAATATTTGTTACATCAATCATAAAGGCATCCATGCAGATATTACCAACATTTTTTGTTTCTTTGCCCTTTATTTTTACTAAAAGTTTGTTGGAAAGTTTTCTAGGCAATCCATCACCATAACCCAAAGGTATGGTTGCAACTGTCATATCTTCTTGTGCTGTAAAACCACATAAATATCCAACATGCTCTCCTTTATAAACCTTTTGAATATCAACAATCTGACTTTCCACTTTCATAACTGGTTTTACATACTCATTTCCATAACCATAGCATTCAAGACCTACTCTATACATATCTGTATTAATATCTGAAAAGATACTCCTTCCACCACCAATATGTTTTATAGTTTTCCATTCTTTTGGAAGATAAGATAAATAATTATAAAAAAGGTCTTTTTGTTTTTGCGTATAGTTTTCATCAGTTGTTAAAGAAGAAAAATGCGTATATATTCCTTCTAATTCTAAATTGTTTTTTGAAAGCAATTTTATTATTTTTGTCAATTCTTTAACATTCTTAACACCATATCTATTCATTCCTGTATTTAAACATAAATGAAATTTAGGCATCAAGCCTTTCTTTTTTGCTGTTTTTATAATATTTTTTGCATCATAATATGAAAAAAGAGCAAAAGAAATATCTTTTTCCATACATTTTCCATAATCATCACAAGCTCCAAAAACTATAACTGTTTTATTTGTTACTTCTCTTATTTCCTCTGCTTCAGACTGGTTTGAAACACCAAAAAAATTTATTTCTTCATTTAAAATAGAAACAATCTCTTTTGCCCCATGACCATATGCTTCAGCTTTAACCATTACACAAATTTCTTTGTTTTTACCTATTCCCCTTAAAGTCTTTATATTTGAAATTAAATTAGATTTATTTATTGAAATTTTTGAAAACATATTAGTTTATATTCTTTTTTTTATATATTTGTGATGAAATTTTCAAAATAAACAAATTAATATGATAAAAAAAAACGACATATAATTGTCGCTTTTTTTTGTGCTTAATTTTAGCCTATTACTAATGGAACGATAATTCCGGCAATAACTATTAATAAGCAAATAATGTATAAAACTTTCCAAACCATTGGTTTTGGTCTTACATATCTCCAAGCAAGGATTGCAACAATAATAATCATAATGGCTGTAGCAACTCCTTGTAATGCACTTACAACAGTGGCATTAACATTGCATGCAGATAAAACTAATGCAACAGCATAAAGGAATGTTACTGCAACAATAGTCCAAAATGAAATTTTGTTTAAACCCCATACAGTTCTTTTAGAAGAACTTGATGAGCTTGAAGATTTTTTCTTTGTGTTTGCCATTTTTTCCTCCTATTCTTAATTATACAACTATGTTATTTTTATGTCAATAATTTATCATTTTTCTATTAAAATTTATCAATTTATTTTAAATTTATTACTATTATCACTTTTCTCTATTAAATTTGTTTGCATCATTAGTAAAGGTATGTATTCCTCCCACCTATAATCTCTTATAGGCATAGGACGATTATTTTTAAAATATAATACTAATGCTGGTTTTATTCCATTATATTCATCAAAAAACTGATAATCTATAAGTTGACCTTCCAGTATTAGTTTTTTAATTTTTGCATGATAATTAAAATATTTCATTAAACCTCTTTATTTTATTTTTTGCAAATTAGTTTATTTTATTAAATTATTTTTTGTTTACCCTAAAGCAACATCTAAAATCATCATAAGAACAAAACCTATAATAAAGCCCCATGTTCCTATATTGGTCGGATATGCACTCTTCGCATCTGGAAGCAACTCTTCGGCGACTACAAATAACATCGCCCCTGCTGAAAAAGCCAAGAACCAAGGCATCAAATGCGAAAGACTGGTTGAAAGCCAAATTCCTATTAAAGCCATCAATGGTTCTACTATTCCACTTAAAGTTCCATATAAAAATGCTTTCTTTTTACTTCCCAGTTCTTCTTTCATCGGCAAACTTATTGCAGCACCTTCAGGAAAATTTTGAATTCCAATACCAATTGCAAGCCATAGTGCCGAATAAAATGCAGAGGTTTCTGACGTTATAAAGGCGTTTCCAAACGCAAGACCTACTGCAAGACCTTCTGGCAAATTATGAAGAGTTACTGCTAAAAATAGTTTTGTAGATTTTTTTAACGTATTTTGATTTTCATTTCCATTTTTATTTAACATTTTTGGAAGTAATTTATCCATTAAAACTAAAAACATACACCCTAAAATTATACCTATTGTCGCAGGCAAAAAACTTAAATTGCCAAGATATTCTGATTGATTGATAGATGGAATTATTAAAGACCATACTGATGCCGCAATCATAAGTCCTGAAGCAAATCCTAAAAATAGACTATTAATCTTATCGCTTATATTCTTTTTGAATAAAAAAACAATCGCACTTCCTAAGGTTGTCATTAAAAATATAAAACTTACACCAATTATTGTTATCGTAGTATTATTCACTTTTTCTCCTGAGTAAACGCACAAACCCTATTATCAATATAATGAGAAAAAAGTGTTAAAAGTTACAAAAATAAAAAGGTTTTTATTGCAAAACCTTTTTATTAATAGACTTTTTATTTTAATTATTTTTTTCTTCTTCTAGTTTATTCTTATTCAAATTTATTGCTTTAACTATATTAGAAATAACTTTATTTTTATTAAGCCACCAATCTCTACTCCAAACCCTCATTATTTTCCAGCCTCTTGAAGCGAGGAATTTGTTTCTATAGACATCTCTTTCTAGTATTGAATCACTGCTGTTAAATGCAGCATAATCACATTCAATTCCAAGCAAATATCTATCAAGTTTTTTATCATAAACAGCCAATGATATCTTATAGTTTGTATTTCCGAGATTTGTTTCAACATCATAACCAAGTTTAACAAGTTCTTCTTTTATATCGTTTTCAAGTTGATTTAAAACAATAACATCATTTGATTGAGGCAATGCAGGTTTAAAACTATCTAAGATAAAACTTGCCTCTTTATATTTTTTAGTTGAAATTGCTCTAACATATTTTAGATAACTCTTAAATATCTTTGGTCCAGCATTCTTTGTGCCTTCAACCATTAATTCTTCTGGTTCTATAGATGTAACAACATAAATTTTTTCTTTCGCTCTTGTTATAGCAACATTCAAACGATTTTCGCCACCTTCAACTGATAATGGGCCAAAATGAGCAACAACCTTTCCATACTCATTTCTTGCATAGCCTATACTAAATATAATAATATCACGCTCATCTCCTTGAACATTTTCAAGATTTTTGATAAAGATTGATGTATCCTCTCCATTTTCTTTTCTGTTTTGCTCACGAATATAAGCATCTCTGAATGCTGAATCTTTTTTACATTCGTTGTCAATAGCATCTTCAATAGCAACTTCTTGTTCTGTATTGAAAGTTATAATTCCTATTGATGATTTATTTTTCTTATTTTTAATAAGTTTTTTAAGCAATGTTACAATTGCATTTGCTTCCTCTTGGTTTTTACGACCAAGCCACTTCCCATTAACCTTAATTCTTTCTATAGGTTTATTACCTATATTTTTTGAAATATTTGGTGCTATTTGAAGTTTTCCATCATAGAAAGCATAATTTGAGAAGTTTATTAACTCTTCATTTTTACTTCTATAGTGGTAAGTTAAATTTGTGCTGTTATATCTAGATGTTGCAAGGTCAAGCAAACTTTCAACTTCAAGTGCAGCTGCTGTTGCAAGATCAATATCATCATCATTGTCATTTCCAAGATATCTTTTCATAAATGTTGCTGTTGGGCGTAATTGTTTAGAGTCCCCTGCAACAACAATATATTTGCCTCTATAAATTGTTGGCAATGTGTTTTCTATAAATACCTGGCTGGCTTCATCAAACAATATAATATCAAACATGTTCTTTTTCAAAGGGAATATTGTAGAAACACTTTCAGGAGACAAAAGCCAGCATGGGAACAATTTTAACAGGTAATCTCCATATAAATCCATCATTTTTCTTATTGGCATAAGACCTTGTTGTTTTGTGATTTGATATAAATAATTCTTATTCTCTGGATCTTCGTTAAAATGTTCAATATACTCACTTTTAAACTTATCAATACAAATTGAATTTGATATTCGTTTTTCATCTTCTTTCAAAGATAGAATTCTGTTTCTTATATTTTCAAAATCAATTATTTTTGAAAGTTTATCTTTATATTTCTCTTCATAAGTAACTGTTTCGTGATAAACACGAATTTGCAGTAACTTGCTTATTATTTCTCTGAATTGTCTTGCACTATTTGAATTAATATAAGCAAAATTTAAAATATCGCGTTCATCATCTGTCAATCCTTGCAAAGACATATTAACATCTCTTATTTCAACATAGTCGTTGAGAGCATTTAATAAAAGTTTTAAGAAAACAGTATTTCCATTGATTATATTATCAACAGTCATTAAATACCCTTTTCTATCAAGCACCTTTTCAAGTAAATTGTAGTTGCTTATATAAGAATGAATATCGTTTAAAGTGCCTTCAAACTTTTCTTGTATTTCTTTTTCCTTCATGTTTAAATTATGCTTTACAAATGGATATAGTGGGAAAATAACTTTAGACCAGTTTAAAGCAGTATGTAATTTTGGATAATCCATTTTTGAAATCATTTGAACCAAAGGTTTTAATTTTGAATTTTCTTCAATATCATTTTCTAGCATATATACCATTAATTGTCTAGCATGCTCATGTTTTGCAGTATCAAATGGTATGATTGTTTTTTGAATTAGCCCATTCAAATAGGTTTTCATCTGATTTATAACATGAATATCTACATCTGATTTTATATGATCAATAAGTGGATTATTTTTCTTTAATTCAATATATCTATAATACAAACTGCTCTTATTTTTTTCTCTTATTATTCTTAAGGTTGAATATAATCTTTTATAATCCATATTCATTAAATCTGGATTTTTAAGCATAAGTTTATATAAAGTGTAATCAAAACTATTTTTGCCGATTTTATCTGAGTTTGTATACATCTCTTGCAATGTTAAACCGAAAGGTGTTCTTGTAAAAAGTGTATCTGATATAACTTGAAGTTCTTCAATTTCTTTATTTATATTTTCTTCAACTTGCTCATATTCACTTTCATTATCCCCTTCTGGCTGTCTATAATTCTCCATTATAGCCTGATGCATTTTATTACATCTTTCATAAAACTCTACTTTGTTTTTTTCTGCATCTGTGATAAACATACATTTGCTGTTTAAATTTTTTAATCTGTTAAAAACAACATCAAGTGCAGCCTTCTTCTGAGATACAACCAATACCTTTTTATTTTTACATAAAGCATCAGAAATTATATTAACAATGGTTTGTGATTTTCCTGTTCCAGGAGGTCCATAAATAACCATATTCCCATATTGATTTAATTTTGAAATTGCACTCTCTTGTGCATAGTCTAGGTCATTGATTGTAAAAACTCTTTCATCTATTTTTTTGATTTTTTTTGCTGGTTTGCTTTCAAGAAGTTGGTCTATTGCGTCTGAAGAAAGACGTTTTTTCTCAAGAAGTGAATAATCATTGTATATGGCATTTGCCAAAGGAAATCTTCCTATAACACAAGAATTAATAAGTTTTAAGTCTTCATCTCTATAACTTGGTTCTTGGATCTTATCAAAACTTATAAGACCATCTTCAAAGCTTTTATCATATTCAAATTTAAAACCATAGGCACTTAGATAGTCAATAACGTCTTGAACATTTTTTAATTTATAATCAATAAGATTATCAAATTCCATGATTAATCCATCACAATTTAATCTATGCTCTTTTGCATAAGCAAGCATCAAAACTTTGTTAAATTGGATAAACTCATCATGTTTAATTTCAATAGATACAGTTGTGTCATCTTCAATATTTATGACAACAGGGAATAGAATTAAAGGTGCTTTTATTTGTAAATCTTTATTGACATAGCCGGTTACAAAAGGATAGCCAACAAACATCTCATATCTTCCAGTTTCCTTTGCAAATTCTTCAACTTCCCTTTTTAATGATTTTAATTTTGTTACCTGTGATGTTAACGCTTTTTTCATCTCTTCTTTTTTCAAGCGTTCTCTTCTTAGATTTTCATTTCTTTTTTCTTCTACACTCAATTTTGCTGTGTCAACAAAAGATGCTTTAACCTTTTCTTCTAGGTTAAAGTTTTTAAAAAGTTTTTCTTTGATATCTTTGCGAATAAGTGCATAACTGTTTCTTTTTCCCTTCCATAAAAAAGTATAGAAATCATTAAATTCTTTTTCGTCATTTCCGATTATTGCACCTATATCATATGCATATTTTTTGCTTAAATTTTTAGAATATAAACTACGATTTTTACCACTAATTTCTATTAATCTTTCTTTATAATATTTATAAATTGATTTCATTCCAACCTTCTTTTTTTTACCCTTATAGTGTAACAAAAATTACTTGATTTTTCAAGTATTATTTTATTTATTTATTTTTCAAAAAAATGAAAATATATAGTTTTAAAATAACAATTTATGAAATAAAATTTTTAATAAAACTATTTCTATGTATAGGACACTTTCCATATAATTTTAATGCCTCAATATGTTCTTTTGTTCCATAACCTTTGTGTTTTGCAAAATTATATTGTGGATATTTCTTAGATAATTCTACCATCAATCTATCTCTATAAACTTTGGCAAGTATAGATGCTGATGCTATATTGTAACTTAACGCATCACCCTTGATAATATTTTCTTGCCTTATATCACTTTCTATTTTTACTGCATCTATAAGAACAATATCTGGCTTTATTTTCAAGTTTTCTAAAGCCTTTTTCATCCCCAATTTTGTTGCGTTTAAAATGTTTATTTCATCTATAATTTTTTCATCAATTTCTACAATTGAATAATCTAAAGCCGTTTTTAAAATTTGATCATATAACTTTTCTCTTTTAGAAGGCGACAACTTTTTACTGTCATTTATGCCTTCAATAATTTTATCTTTTTCAAGTGGCATTATTACGCAGGCACAAACAACCGGTCCGGCAAGGGGTCCTCTCCCTGCCTCATCAATTCCTGCAACTATCATGTTTTTATATTTTCTTTCGTAATCTAACATTATTTTTCTCCAACAATAATTTTAACATTAAATAATTATTTTTCAAAATTAAAATTATTTTATTAAAAATAATATTAATATTTTTGAATTATTAATATTTAAATTATTATTATTAAAATTATAAATTAAAATATAAGTTGTAATAAATAAATTTGTATGTTAAAATAAATTAAAGAATATATAGTTTTAAAGGAAAAATATGAAATATAATAGTTTTAAAGATGTGGCGGCTACAGAAAATAATCCAAACTATTACAAGCTTATAGAAAGAGAGGCTCCACTTTTTCAATCACCAAATGAAATACGTAAACCATTCGCAAGAGATTACACAAGACTTCTTCACTGCACTGCTTATAGAAGACTTAAACATAAAACTCAGGTGTTTTATAATATTGAAAGCGACCATATTTGCACAAGAATGGAACACGTCCTTCATGTGGAATCAGTAAGTTATACAATTGCAAAATCATTAGAACTTAATGACGAACTTACACACGCAATTGCAATGGGACATGATCTTGGACATGCACCTTTTGGACATTATGGTGAAAGCATAATCAACAAACTAAGCAACGCATATCTAGGAAAATCTTTTTGGCATGAAAAAAATGGATTATACTTTGTTGATAACATAGAGCTTTTGCCAGACCATAACAATCAACTTAAAAATCTAAATCTTACTTATGCAGTTAGAGATGGTATTATCTCTCATTGTGGAGAAAAGGATATTAATTCAATTCTTCCAAGAAAAGATTTTATAAGTCTAAATGACTTCTTATTGCCAGGACAATATAACCCCATTACATATGAAGGCTGTGTTGTGAAAATCTCTGATAAAATTGCATACTTGGGAAGAGATATAGAAGATGCAATAAATTTAGGATTTTTAAGTGAAAAAGATTTAAAAGAACTTTCAAACATAGTTAAACTTGATAACGGCTCCATTGTTAATACAAGCACAATTATGGGAAATATGATAAGAGATATATGTAAAAATAGTAGTGTTGAAAAAGGTATTTGCCTTTCTGATAAAATGTCAGACATTTTAAATAAAATCAAGCTTTTTAATTATGAACATATTTATTCAAATGAAAGATTTGAAACATTTAAAAAATATGCAGAAATGATTATTGAACAAACCTTTTATACTTTGCTAGATTGTTATAAAGAAGGCGAAGTTTTTGAACAGTTAAACAAAAAGAAACAAATTTATCCAAATGTTATAGAAGAATTTATAAATTATCTTGTTAAATATTGTGACTATTCAATTATTCCAGAAAATTATAAAGAAAAAGCTGATAGATGTAAAAATAAAAAAATATATGATAAAATGCAAAATAAAAATATTTATATACAAGCAGTTTTAGATTATATATCTGGAATGACTGATAGGTATGCTGTTAAAGTCTTCAATGAATTGATTACCTATTAAAACAACGCAAAATAGTCAGTTTAAATAATATTATTAATTTTAATAGTATAAACAACAAATACTTAACTTTAAAACTAAAATTTTTAAATCTAAATAATTACAAAATAAAAACAGCACATCATACAAGATGTGCTTTTTTAATAATGGTGCGTCGCAAGGGATTCGAACCCCTGACCTTTCGTTCCGTAGACGAACGCTCTATCCAGCTGAGCTAGCGACGCATAAATAATTATTTTCCTGTATAGTATAGCATATTTATTTTAATTTTGCAATTATAATTTTATCTTAATTCAAAAATGTTTTGCCTTGTATTATTTAAAACCTTTTGTTAAATTTACAAAAATAAAAGAAACATACAAAAATATGTTTCTTTTAATGTTTTATATTTATTGTTCCGCTCCACATTCAGGGCAATATTTTGCATCTTTATCAATCTTTTTTCCACAATTTGTGCAATATTTTGTTTCTTCGTCTTTTAGCCCATCTTTAACCGCTTTAGCATAAGTTTTTACACTTTCTTCTTTTATTTCTGCTTTGCTATTTACAATATCTGTCAAGTCTTCCTTGTTTTCTTCTATTACATATTTCTCTGTTTTAATTCTTGTTTTTTCTATGTTTGGAGCAAAACCGATAAATGTTATAAATATGCCAAACAATAAACATGCTATTCCACCAAATATCAATCCTGATTGTTTTGTTGTTTCATCAAACCAACCATCTTCACCCATACCAGGAACGTAATGTATTGCACCAACTACAACCAAAACTGCTCCCAATGCAATCAAACATATCCCAATGATTTTTAAAATTAAATAGATTTTAGGTGTTTTTAAATTTTTCATCTTTTCTCCTCACCAATCAATTATTTTATGACTATATATTTTTACATCATCATAATAAGAAAAATATTGGGACTTAAACTTATTGATATCTTCTTTCTTTTTATTAATCTTTTGATTTTTTTTATTTTTTTCGTTCATATATTCAATTCTATTTACTATTTACAAAAAAGTCAACTATACTTCTTCTATAATATTAAAATTATCAACTTCATTTCTAAAAAACTTTTTCATACTTTTTAAAACAAATTGACAAGATATTAATTTTTCTCTAACAATTTTAAACTCATTATTATTTAATTTGTAAGTCAAATCCTCATTATATTTACAATTTGAACATTTGCTTTGTAAATGCTCTTTAAAAGGACAATGACGAAAATACATATATTCTGGATAAAAACTTGTAAAAATAAATAGGTTTGATCCGTTATTCTTTATTTTCGTATAATCAATATCTTCTATTGTTAATGCAATATTTTTATATCCAAGCGAAGAATAATAATTAACAGTGTATGAATTGTAAACATTCATATTACTTCCTATAATTGTTTTATCTTTACTTGTTAATTCTAATGCATAGTAATTATTTGCATACACTCCCCAATTTTTACATCTATCTATTATTTTCTTTATTAAAATTATTTCCTCGTAATTTGCCATTATAGGAAAAGAAATATAAATTTTATATTCAGAATATTTTTCGTATAAGTTGGTCAGGTTATCAATATTATAATCTCTAGGCTGATAAACATAAATATCATAATTGCCTTTAACAACATTAAAATCGGAAAAATCATGAAAAACAACCATTTTTTGACAATTTTTGTTATGCAAATCATATAGTTTTATATTATTTTTAGTTTCTATTTTTTTCTGATCTAATTTATTTTCAATTTCATAATTCTCTATAATTTTTTCTTTTAATTTTTCTAAAGCAACTCTTCTCAATTCATTTAGCTGAGATTTTGCAATAAAAACATTTTCAATATTACATTCTAAATTACCCAACTCAAAATAATCTCCTAATTTTGCAAATTGAGATAAACAATCTTTATATTCTATTGGGTGTGATATTGCTTTTTGGACAATAAAATCACTTTCTGCTTTTATACTTACATTATTATAATTAAAGTTTAACACAGCTTTTTCATTTGGTTTTGCAGAAAATTGTGCATTTATTTTAATTTTTCTTTGATTTTGTAATAATTTTTCTTCATTTTCTACATCAACAATTATATTTGCTTGCCACCCTTCTTTAACAATTGCTGTTGAAGTCATTGAATAAGTTTTAAAGTTACGTTTTTTTAAATCATTAATGGTTATTATTCCCATTTCTTTATTATTTTCAAAAAACTTTAAAACATCGCCATTATGAAGTTCTGTTTGACTTTCTAGATAAATTTCATTAAACTTTTTGCCACTATTTACTTTAATGATTTTTCCTATTGGCACTCCAATATGATTTTGTGCATTACTATAAATTATTGGTTCATTTTTAAAATAACCATTTATGAAATTTCCACGATTGAAAACTTCTTTTAAATCTAAGATATCTTCACTATTAAATTTAAAATCGTTATCTATAATTTTTCTATATGTCTTTACTGATTGTGCAACATAAGCCGGTCTTCTTGCCCTTCCCTCAATTTTAAAACTTTTTACTCCTGCATCAGCTAATTCCTTTAATACTGGTGCCATGCAAAAATCTTTCGTGCTTAACAAATAACCTTCTTTTTTAATATTCTCATTCTTAAGACTATATGGTAAACGACAAAATTGTTTGCATTTTCCCCTATTCCCACTGCTGTTTGCAAGCAATGAACATAAGTAACAATTCCCAGAAAAAGAAACACATAGTGCACCTTGAATAAAATATTCTATCTCTATATCGCAATTATCTTTTATTCTTTTTATTTCTGCCAAAGGGGTTTCTCTTGCAAGAACTATTCTTGAAAACCCTATTTTTTTTTTTTTTTTCGCCCCCTCCAAGTTTTCTATTCCCATTTGAGTGCTTGCATGCAACTCTATATTTGGAAAAGTTTTTTTTAAAAAATATGCAAGCCCTAAATCTTGAACAATAAATGCGTCAACATTTGAGTTTAAGGCCTGTTTCGCTAAAAGATAAACTCTGTTAAATTCATCATCATTTATTAGTGTGTTGAGAGTTATATATATTTTTACATTAAAAAGATGAGCATAATCAACGATTTCTTTTAAATTTTTTATTGAAAAATTTTCTATATTCCCTCTTGCATTAAAATCATCAAGTCCTAAATAAACTGCATCTGCTCCATTATTTATAGCTACTTTTAAGCTTTCTATATTCCCTGCTGGAGAAAGTAATTCAATATTATGATGCATATAAACCCCATCTAAATTTTGTTTTTTATATTATTTTTATTTAAAATATTATATCAAACTATTTATATTATTTCAAATTTAAAAATTAATTTATTAAATTATTTATTTTATTAACAATCTTGGCATCTTGCAACAAAAAAATCACAACAAAAAAACATGAAATTATCTTCATGCTTTTTTATTTGATTTTATTCTAGTGTTTTTGATGAGTTATTATATAAAATATCTTCAAAAATAGTAATTTCCTTTTGTGCAGAAGCTTCGCTGTCAGAAGCATGAACAACGTTTTGAGTAACTCTTAATGGTAAACCTAACATTTTAGGAATATCATATCTTAAAGTTCCTTCAGAAGGATTTTTTGTTGCACCAACTAAAGCTCTGATTTTTGAGATAGCATTATCTCCGACAACAACCATACCATAAGCTTTATCGCTTGTTATATATTCTTCAAGTTCTGGATAAAATCCTTTTCCAACATGTTCTTCATAGTGTCTTTTTGCAGATGTTTCATCATATTTTACATAGCCCTCTTTTTCAATTTCAAGACCATTTTGAAGAAGTCTTTTTTTAACTTCTTTTATGACATTTTTTGAATTTGCAAATTCAGGTTTAACCATCACATAACTTTTTTCTATCATTTAATTTCTCCTATAAAGTAAAATTTTAATTTTTATATTTAGAACAGTGAAGACAAAAGTCTCATTATTGCTTGCAAGATTTTTGTAATCCACCTTTTCTTTTGAAAATAATTTATATTAACCTCTTGAGAATTTTTTATATCTTCATTAAATATTCTTTCATATTGCTCGTTTATTTCTTTAGAATATATAATCACTGTATCTTCAAAGTTCAATCCAAAAGAACGATTGTCAGTATTACATGTTCCAATTGACAACTTGTTATTGTCAACCAACATTGTTTTGCTATGCAAAAAACCTCTATATAAATAAATTTTTATACCTAACTCTGAAATTTCTTTTAAATATGATAATGTAGCCCAATATACAGTACGTTTATCTGGTATTTTGGGAACCATTACCCTTACATCTATACCACTATTTTGAGCAATTCTTAAAGCTGCAAAGAATACATCGTCAGGAATAAAATAAGGCGTTTGAATGTAAACTCTTTCTTTAGCATTTAAAATCATCTGAACAAATGTTTCTTTAATTTTTTGAACTTGAGAATCTGGTCCTGAAGAAATTGCTTGAATTGTTGTATTTCCACAAATTTTAGGACTTGGGAAATACCCATTTTCTAAATATAACAATGGCGGTGTATTATCGTTCTTACAATAACGCCAGTCATCTAAAAATATATTTTGCAAGGCATAAACTCCACCGCCTTCAATTCTTATATGGGTATCTCTCCATGGTTTTAATTTTTTATGATCCCCCATGTGATCATCCCTTATATTTATACCACCAGTATATCCAATTCTTCCATCAATAACTGCTATTTTTCTATGGTTCCTATAGTTTAATTTAAGATTTAACAACCTTATATGCATAAAAGGTGGAAAAAACTCTCCAACTTGTCCACCAGCCTTTTCCAATTTTTTGAAAAATCTTCGTGGTGCTTTTCTTGATCCAATTGAATCATAAATTAATTTGACATCTACCCCTTCTTTTGCTTTCTGACACAATAAATTCATTATATCTTTACCTATTTTATCATCAGCAAAAATATAATACTCTAAATTTATAGATTTTGTTGCTGATAAAATATCTCTTTTTAATGAATTTATCTTGTCTATTCCATTGGTAAAAATTTTTATATCATTCCCCGGAATAGGATATGAGCCAAATGAATAGCATAAGGTTACAAGTTCAATATCATTTTTTAAAATACCATCTAATTTTGCTTCATCTAAATTTTGTATTCCATCAATATTCCTTATTATATCTCTTTCAGAAATGGCTTTCTTTTTTATCATCTTTCGGACACGACGGCTTAAGCCACTTCCAAAAATAACATAGAATATGAAGCCTATAATAGGAACAAATGTTAAAATAGTGATCCAAGCAATAATGGTTTGTGGTTTTCTTTTTTCAAGAAAAACCATAATTAAAAGAAGAAAAAAGTTTAAAAATGCAGATATTGTTATTAGTAATAAAAACCAGTTAGTAAACATTAAACTTTTTCCTCCTATAATTAATTAGTTTTTTTTAAAATATTAACGTTCCAATCCTAAACGAACAGAACCTAAAAGAATATATGTAGCATCATCATTATATCCACTACCCAAAGCCCTATCATTTCCAGATACAGCCATGTAGATATTAACTTTAATATACTCATCTTTTCCAAAATCTTGATTTATAGATATTGTTCCTGAATCATTAATGCTTGCTTTACCTGAAGCACCAAGACTAGGATCAATGCTGAATTTCAAATAGTTTGCATCTCCGTCTTTATATCCATTCGCTTTAACAATTCCTGAATTTACAGTGGCATTTTGCAAATAAATAGGATATGTTTGTTCAAATTTGAACCAACCCGATATTCCTGTATTTAAGCTATCAGCATTGTTTTCTTCAGGGACATTTAATTCATATGCAATTTCGGTAGTATATTCTCTACTTAATTGATAATATATTCCTGTAACATAATATAATTTTGATTTTCTATAAGTATATGTATTTCCACCTAATTCAATATTAATTATATAATATTTAGTAATTGTATAATACATCTTTGGATCAAGCATTGAAGCATCATCTATGTATGCTGCATCATGGGTTATAATACCAATTTTAAACTTATTTACAGAACCATCAGTCATATTAGTAAGGTTACCACCACCCGATGGCAAATCTGGTGAATATTTAAATACAGTACTTGCTGCCCCTGTCATATAATAGAATGTTGCATTATATCTAGAGCCATCTGTTTTTTCTTTAATTGTTACTATATCATTTTCATGAACATTAATTCCAAAGTATTGAGATAATGAGATATAGTATGTCTTATTAAAGTTGGTTCCTGTATTTGATACTGTAACTGATGTGCTTGCAATTTTTTGATTATCTCTAGTTAATTCAAGTTCAAAAGTAGAAGAACTATTTCTATCTACCATTACTTCAAGAGTATCGTTTACAAATGTAGGAGTAATATCTTCATCTTCTGATCCCGAACTTGTAATTGTAAATCCAGTTGAGACAGAAGATCCATTTAATGAACCATCTACCAAAATACTTTCTTTTTCAGTTATAGTTATCTCTCTTATAAGTTCCACATTTATTGGACAATCATAATATTCAATAGTATTTCCATCATTATATTTTAATGTAATAACCATTGTAATATTTGCAGTATTAGAATTTGCAAAAATGTCTGTGTTTATAAATCTTGGAACTTGGAAAGGTTTATAGAACTCTTTTTGCTCATCTTCAGTTGTTGATGATCCTTGTTGTTCTGGATTTGTATATATACCACGCAACTCGTTTTCAGACATTCCATTATAGTATCCTTGTATACCCGCTCTTGCTGTTGCTAAATGATAACCATTAGCTTCTTGTGGTGCTGTAGATTGTTTTGTTGGTTGCAATGTTGTGCTTAATTTTTCTGTTGGATTCTCTGGATCATAGAAATCAACACCTTCAACAGTAATATATTTCAACATGAGATTATTTATTGATAAATATTTATCCCCGGCAGAATCCATTATATAATCTTCTTTAACATCATAACCACCTTCAGCTTTTGCTGTTAAGAAATTCTTATCAGCGTTATCGGCATCAGCATAGTCATAAGCAAATACCCAAGCCTTTATTCCTTGCAATTCAATTAACTTTACATTATCTGTTGAAGATGGAGAACCTGGTGTTGAAACAATCTGTATGTTTTTATCTTCTTCCTTATCTGTTGTCTTTTGAATTTCAAGTGATTCATATTGAGCACCAATATCAAAATACTCAAGTTCTGTCAATTTAATTGTATCTTGAATTGATGATGGTGTTGTATAACCTTGTGGAGGTTGTAAGCAGAAGTATAATCTAAATTTATAATTATAGATATCTGTACCTTCAATCATAAAATATTGTGTTCCAAATATTACAATAGGAATATTTGTGAATGTTAAAGTATTATTACTATTATCCAAATTTAAATAACTATATCCATTGAGAATTGTCTCTCCAATAGATTCTCCCCATTTTGGTAAAGATCCCTTGTCTGTTGTCCATCCTTGATCGTAAAGATTTTCAATACTGTTAGATTCTTCGCTTCCTTTGCTCATCAATTTTTGTGATACATTGGTGTCGTTATTATAAACTATAGAATCAATGTTTTCATTTAGAGACATTGTTAATTTAAACTTTGTAGAAAGTTCGTTATTTGTATTATCTCCATTTCTATGTTTAATAGAAAGGTGTCCATTTTCTCCTAATAATGTAAATGCTGAATAAACATTATTATTCCCCTCATTTGGCATAGAAGAAATAGTATATATGCTGTCTATATTTGAAACAAAAGTTCCCTCATCTTTAGCATTACCTTCACTTCCACCATATTTAACACTAAAATCAGGCATAATTTTTACTACAACATAGAATTCTTTAGTAAATCCTGCATTTGAATAAACAAACCTAATTAGCTCATAATCCCCTTGATTCTTTGCTCCAAGTGGTAATAATGTATAGTCGTAAGTATATTTCTTTTCGCCTGCACTTTCTTGAGAAGATACTGTAATTTCTTGCTTAGAGAATGATAAATATTGTTCATTTGCATTTCCTGGTGCAATATTTGTAAATTTTGAATTCGTTATACCATAACTATCAATATAACTATTTAAAATTTCTATAACACCTGAATCATTAATTGCATCGCTTCCAGGATATTCTAGAATTTCCATATTTAATGTAATATCATCAGAAGTAAACTCTGAAGAATTTAATAATTTGTTATTAGTTGGATGTCTAATTCCAAACAATTCTACAACACTATCATATTCTTTATTAACTTCCAAGTTTGTTAAGAATCCAGCTTTAGTAATTTGTGCATCAACCTCAATATCTATTGTTGGCTTAAAGTAATAAATAGCACTAAATGGCACAGTATTTATAGATGATCCATCGTTTTTGCTAAATTCAGATAAAGGATTAACACCTGCAATTACATCAACATCATAAACTAAATTATTTTCATTTTTAATATCAATATCAAATGAACTTGTTTGAGTTTCTTCATTAGTTGTATTTGTCAAAATATCATCTACAAAATAATCATAATCAACTATAACATTATTTCCATATATTAATTGAACTCTGTTAATTAATGTAATAGTTCCTGCATCAAATAGATTATTCTTAGAATTTCCTATTTTGTTTAATTCATCTTCTATATTAACATCAACAGAAGCTGTGCTTAATTGATTATTTGAAATCAGTAAATTTCCATTATTACTTAAACTAGATGTTAAGTATGCTCCAACAAAATCATAACCTTTCATTGAAACACCTAAATCAATATTTAAGTTTTTGCCTTGATCATCAGCCCTAAAATAGATTGGATATGAAACTTTATAATTTGATGCCTTATCCTTAAAAATCAAATAATATTGATTTGAATATGATTGCATTGTCCCTGACATTTGAACATTTGCCATTCTATATTGATCAAACAATCCTTTTGTTGATGTAGCATCAACATATATTTTTTCGTATCCTACAGTTGCGCCTGTATATACTCCTGTAGATGTATTATTTGAAGCATTATTAACTCTTACACTTAATGGATTATTTATAACATAAACATTATAAGTCATGCTTACTTCTTGATATATTAAAGTAAATGTTACTACTGAATCTTGTCCATTATCTGTAAATGAAGAAGTGTTACTGTTATAAACTCCCCTATGGAAAGTAATTTTTGAGTTTGAAGGCACTTGTGAATTTACTTCTGCAAAGATTTCAGAAGTTTCACCATTTTCTATATATGACAATGAAGCATTGCTTAATTTTGAAATTATTATTGATACATTTTCAATATCAGGATTTACAATGTGAGTATTATAAGAAATAACATTTCCATTTTTCTCAGCAGATTTAATGTAAATTCTAGTATAAGAATTAATGTCTGTATCTGCTAAAGTTACATTTGCAAATATTGGATTATGCATAAAGAACTTAGTTAATACATTATCAAATACTGTTTCGTTTCCAACATATTCTCTTTCTTCATTATAAGTAGAATTTGGTTTTGGATAATTTGTTGATAATTCTACACTTGGATAAACAGTAAATGAATATCTTACAACATAAGTTTGATATACACTTTGTTGTCCATTATTAAATCCAAATGAAACAGTTAAATCAATATCAACAGTTCCTTTAGTTGAAACATAATTTGTTGAAACACTTTCTCCAGTTAAACCATTAAACGCTGGGCTTGATGAAGATGCAGAAAGGGTTATAGTTGTTTCATCACTCTTTGCTCCGCCACCAACAACATCATATAAGTCCTCTAATACAATTTGATGATTCTCTCCTGCAATTGTTAATACATCTGAGGTCACATTATTTCTTTTAATAATATTTGACTTTAATGTAAATGTGTATGAGAACTTAAATTGTTTTCCATTTTCAATTCCAGCATCAGTAAATTTTAATGTATAGTCAATAGTCAAAGTTTTATCTTCAAGTAAATCTGCAATTATAATTGAATTGCCAGTATTGTCACATTTAACATATTGGCTTCCATCTCCACTCAATACTTGCTCAATTATAAAATCAGGAGTATTGTCATTTAAAGAGATATCAAATAAATCACCAAATACATATTCAGTTCCACCATTTAATGTATTTAATTTAGCAGTAAATGAAGCATTTGCCTTAATATTTACAGTTAATGTTGCCAAATATCCAAGATCGGTATAAACGGCAAACTCAATAGTTCTGTCACTATCAATATATTCATTTAATGTCAATGTAAATATTCCAGTTGAGCTGTTATAACTATAAGATTTAATATCGTTATTTTCACCTAATGTTCCTTTTGTTAAAACAACATTAGCCTTATTTCTTACAACTGTTCCTGTTTGAGATGAACCTGTGCTGTTTGAGATTAAATCAATACTTAAAGTTTTTGTTGCCTTTAAGCTGTCGCTTCCATCCCTGTTTTCAAGATTCCAAATATAATTATTTGTAACTTGAACATCTTTGTCTTCTTCTTTAAATCTTATTGTGTAATTTGTTGTATCGTCATTAATAACAAGAGTATAGTATTGAACTCCACCAACAACTGATAATTGATTATCAAGAATACCTCCTTGATATGTATGTTTAATTACAACAGTTATGCTTGATGTAGTTTTTGGAGTGTAATAGAATGTTGAATAATTAGAAGAGAATGATAAGTCAACATACCCTGCCCATTCATTATTATGGAATTCTTCAGATTCAATAGTTACTGATTCTACTTCATTTACATAATTTAATGTAGAGAAGACTAAATTATCTGTTTCATTTTCTTTAGTTCCGTAATAAATATTTACTTGACCTTCTTTAATTAAAATATTAATTGATGAAGGTAATGTATTTACAGCTCCTTGACCTTCAACTTGAACTTCTTCTGCCAATCTATTCAAATCAAAGATACCATTAGGTAAATCAATTTTTTCTCCGTTCAAAGTAACATTATCATTTGAAATGATTAATTCTTTAGTATAATCTTTTGAATTTATATTATATGAGAATTCAATAACTGCATAATCACTTGATTTTTCAATCTTTAAATCTGTTAAACTGTCAATTAAGTTTAAGTTTTTGCTTACATTGAATCTCTTATAACCTGAATGAAGTGTGGTATCTCCATAGACTTTATCTAAATCAATTTGTCCTTGAGTATTAACATTTGTTATTAAATGTTCAGCACTTCCATTATAAGCATATAATGAATCTTCAACATTTACATCTGGAACAACTTTAAGTAAGTAATAGAATGTTTGTGATAAATCATCTGAACTTATAATAGTGTATTCAAGTGCAAGATAATAATCTCCTATTCCAGAAGCAAGATGATTTAATGTGATAGATCCATATGATTCATTGTTTTCGTTTTTATCAATTTTAATTGCTTTTATTAAGCCTTCATCTGATAAAGCCAATGAAGACTCTAAAGGATAAAATCTTACTTGTTGATTAAATCCCTTTAATGTATAAAGTCCACCCTTACTTAATTCAGAACCAAATGTATATTCATATAAAATATCACTTAATTGTCCTGCTGTTATTTCATTGTAAATTCCAGCAAAATCACTTTCTTGTTCACTAGCAGCCTTTCTTGGCAATAATTCTTCAGGTTTAGTCAATGCGATTTCAAGAGTTTTATTGTCTTGAACTTTATCTCCATCATAAACAACATAGTCATAACCTATTGAAGAAATTATTAAAGGAACGTGTGCTGTTGCTAAAACTTTGTTTTCACCAGTTCCTAATGCAGTAAAGTTTATTGCCATAAATATTGAGCTGTCATTAAGTCCTGCTAAAAGACTTTTTTGTTTATTTAAAATTACTGTAAGATTTTCGCCAGAACCATTTATTGTATAGTAACTTATATTATTTCCATTGTAATCTTGCATTGATGGTATAACATCAGAACTTCCAAGATTTCCAATTTTCCATGAGAAATAATCATCCATTCTATTCAAAACAAGATATTCTGTATCGCCAACTATTTGAGTAGTAGCTTTTGGAGGATTTTCAACATCCTTTAATGTAAATAATTCAGCAATAGATTGATATAAATTATCAATTAACTTAATTTTAACTTCTATTGTAGCCAAAACTATATCTTCTTGAGAATTTGCAAGTTTTACATAAAGATTTGTTTTTAATTCGGTTTGATTATAGTCAAAGAAGAAATCTACATCTTTTCTTTGAACATTATTATTTGAATATGTAAGATAATCTGCAAATTCAAATTCAAGCGCTGTTGGATATGTATTTCCTTCAGTTTCGGTTTCAGTGTAACGATTTATTGATACAAATGTATCTAATGGTTCGTTTGAAGAAGTTAAAACATAGAAAGTTCCATTATTAGATGTAATTTTTAAATCTCTATAAATTTGGAAAGTTATATTTTGTTTTAAAGCAAAAGAATTTTCCCCTTCTGGACTAAAGTTAATTGTATAGTTAACCATCTCTTCTTCCCAGAAATCAGAAAATTTAATATAGCTTCCACTTCCCGTTACTGTAAATTCTGCAATGTAAGTACTTGGAATCTGATCATCTTGATAAGCAGTTGGAGTTCCTCCATTTTGAATGATATAGTATGTTCCTGGTGTATATAAAGTTTCAAAACCATTGACAGAATCTTCATTGTTGTTTTTTACTGTGTTTATTATTGAAATATCGCTTGAAGCATATAGTGTTTCACCATTATTTGGATAATTTTCAGAAGATATAGACAAGTTAGCCAAAATGTTAAAATTCAAAGCTGTATTTACTGCACCTGAATCATCACTTATGCTAAACTCAAGAGTTTGATTGCTTGCAAAGTTTTTATTGATTCTAATTCTATATATTTTAGCGCTTATAAGTGTGTTTCTTATATTATTCTCACTATAATCACCATTGAAAGTTATTTCCTTTGCATCTTCAGGACTTGTGCCTGTGTAAAGAGTCAACATTCCATTTCTTCCAAACATATCAACAATTTGGTTATCATCTAAAGCACTTCCCATAACATATTGTGTGCTAAATGTGAAATAGAAGTTTGTATATTCATTATTTCCTATATAAAATTTGATTAAATCTTTTAAAGTAATATATTGATCGCCATTACCTTTTGCACCATATTTGCTTATTTCGGCTCTTGATACGTCTGTAATTAAGCTGTCACCACCTTCAGAAATTGTGCTATCGTAAGTAGAATTTGTTGTATTTACTCTCATTCCTGTTATACCAGTAGAGGTAACAGTAAATTTTAAATATTGTCCTGCTTGTTCTTCATTAATTGTTGCGCTATTTTTATCACTTGATTGAATATATAATTCAATTTCTGCATTATCTGCATCTCTGAAAGAGAATGATTTTCCATCTGCGGAAATATTAATTACACTTGAATCGCCTGACTTAACAGCAAAGTTCCATTGACCTGCAAGAGTGTCTGTTCTTTGCTTTTGATCTGTTATAATTATATATTCTTCATTTTCACCTAATAAAGCAGTTATTAAACTGTTAATATCATTAAATTCTTTTAATTCACCGTTTACAGTAAATTGTAAATTTGTCTTGAAAGAACCATTTTCTTCTAATGATTGAGAAACATTTATTGTTTCTGTTCCATTTATAACAGGTCCATAAATATAATCACCGCCACCATTAATTAAAATAGATTGTGCTTTTGGACTATAAATACAGATGTTTTTATCTTCAGAGAATGTAAAATCCCATGTGATATCTTTATTTTGATTATTGTTATATTGAAGAGCCATAAATCCTAAATAAAGTCCATTCTCTTCATTTATTGCTATGGCTTCATTGACCTTCAATCTATATTCAAGAATTCCTTGATCAGTTTCTCCGTCAATTGTGAAGTTTTCACTATCAATTAAGAAATTTGATGTAATATCATTGTTTTGCTTATCCTTAATAGTTAAGCTCATGAATCCTTTGTTATATTCATCTTCAAAAACTGGGACAGATTCAACATTTACTAAAAATCTTATTCCAAATGTTAAATCACTTCCTTGATCTATAGCAATTTCACCATCATTTTCTTGGAAGTTTGCTACGTCATATTCACCACTGACAACAGAGTCAGTATATAGTGCTTTTTCGCAATTTACATTAACATAACCAGAGCACATTAATGCAATATCATATAACCCTTCTTGAGTAAATCCTTTATATGTTGCATAGTAAAGTCTAAAGCTTCCTGTATTTTGAAGAGTTAATCTATCCCCTTCAATAGCAAATAGAAGTAAGTTGTCTGTATCTGTTGGATAAATTCCTGACCTATCATAATTATATCCAGTTCCTAAAACACTGTCTGCAGTTGCTTTTAATTCTTCTTTTGTTCCTTCACCAAAATATGCAAAAAATACAACATCTTTATAAATATTATCTTCTGGTATTTCTGGTAAATATGATAAAGTTACATTTTGTGGGTTTATTGTTCCATCAGCATTATAATCAAGCATTATGTTTATATCTGCTTGATTTGCCCAACCAAGAGGTTTCTCTTCTGTTGAAACAACAGTAAGTTTAACATTATATTTTAAAGCTTCCCCTGAAAGTTCAAAAAGAGATGGACCATCTTCTGTATTTACAATTAAAACTACAGAGATTTGAACTTCTTGTTCTTCTGATGCATTTATATCCCAATAAGCATAGTTTAAATTTGAAACACTTGTATTTGGTTTATAATATCTTACTCCATCAATATCAATATATTCGCTTCCATTAACTCTAATAGTTGCATTAATATCTTGTGTAGGATCTTGTCCTAAATAATCAAATGATATTGCAACATTTGCAAGCATACCTTCAAGAAGTGCTCCAGATGTTGAATAAACATTAACTCCGAAGAATTTGCTGTTTTCAACATAATTATTTCTTGACATATAAATTCTTGTTGATTGATTTTGAATTGCACTTAATTCTTGTGTTGTAACAGTGAAGTTACCTATGCTTGCCTCTCCTATTTTTATTGTCACATTAGATGAAATATTTTTATCTAAGTTTTGTGCAAGGTAAACAAGCATTGCGTTATAAAATTCTGTATCACCATAATCGGCAAGGTTTTCTTCATATTCAATTTGAGTTGTTGAATTTTTAAATGTATAACCATTTATTTCAACACTATCTATAGTTTCATTTCCTGCAACAAAGTGCATATCATATTTTCCATCATATGCAGGAGTTATTGCATTGTTTGCATTCTTTGCTTCGTAAAAAGATTTTTTAAGTCTCTTATTTTCACTAGTGATCGCATCATTTAAGTCATCACTATACATATACTCACTCTTTGCTGGAATGAATTTTGTTTTTAATGTGAATGCTTCGCCAGTAACAACTTGATTTGTAAGTTCTCCATTAGAATTATAAACTTCAATTTCAGTTTTATAAACAGGAACATCAACTGCAATTTGAATTCGTGTTGTTCCAATTAAGTTATACTCACTGGTTGCAACTAAAGTAGAAATTCCACCTTTAATCCAATCTATTCTTTGATTATTATCATCAAGTAAATATTCACCATCCTCATCTTTTAAATATTCAGTCAATAAGTGAACTGTAAAAGGTTCTCCTATTGTTACCACTTGAGGAACTTGAATTATTGTATTTGATATGTATCCATTATCTGTTGTTATAGGAAGATTCCCTGAGAAAGAAAGCGTTACTTTATTTTTTGTTACACCTTCTGTAGGTGAAACGATAGTAAGCGTAAAATCTTCTGTTATTTCAAGTTGATTATTGTTTGGTTTAAATTGATCTGAATCGTATGAAAAAGATATACTTTCAGGATTTACAATTTTTTCATTAAATCCACCTGCCAAGTAAACTCCAAGCACTGTTACACCTACAACAGCGACTATACCAGAAATAACAGAAACAATGGTCTTCCATACAGCCCATTTTTTCTTACCTAATCCGGCCTCATTTTTTTCAACTTTTTTCGCTTTCTTATCTTTCTTCATTTAAGACACCTCTTTTCTTAAATTATCTTACAAAACAATTATAGATTTTTGTTGCAAAAAAGGCAAATAATTTTCGCTTTTTGTCGGCTATATATTATAAATGTATTATAAATATAATAATATTATAAATATTAACTATAAAAATATTACATTAAAAAATATTTTAAAATATTTATTAATTAAATAAAAATTAATTAAAAAAAATATAAAAAATATATAAAAAACACAAAAAATTCAATAAAATAATATTAATTTATTCATTTTTTAATTAATTTTAATAAAAATGATATTAATTTATTTTTATTTGATATTTTTTATTTTTTCTTTTTCATAAATGATTACATATTTTGTTTTCACTATTTTTATTGACTTTAATTGGTTTTTCATTTATACTTTTACAGAAAAAGGAGAAAAAATGATACAAGCAATAAACATATCATTAGCTTTTGGTGGAAGAATCCTTTATAAAGATGTAAATTTAAAATTCACAAAAGGAAACTGCTATGGAATAATTGGTGCTAATGGTGCAGGTAAATCTACATTTTTAAAAATTCTTACTGGAGAAATTGAACCTAACACAGGCGAAATTTTTATCACACCCGGCGAAAGAATGTCTGTTTTGGCACAAAATCAAAATGCTTATGATAATGAAACAGTTTTAGACACGGTTCTTCTTGGTCATAAAAGATTAATGGAAGTTCAAAAAGAAAAAGATGCTTTATATATGAAACCAGATTTTAGCGAAGAAGATGGAATTCGTGCTGGCGAACTTGAAACTGAATTTGCCGAACTTGGTGGATGGGAAGCTGAATCAGAAGCAAAGCAACTTTTACAGAGTTTAGGAATTGATGAATCTTGTTTTTATACATTAATGAAAGATATAGACCCTAAAGTAAAAGTAAAAATACTTCTTGCACAGGCACTGTTTGGAAACCCAGATATTCTAGTTCTAGATGAGCCTACAAACAACCTTGATTTTAAAACTGTAAGATGGCTTGAAGATTTCCTTCTCAATTTTGAGAACTGCGTTATAATAGTTTCTCACAATAGACACTTTTTAAATAAAGTCTGCACTCATATATGTGATGTTGATTATGGAAAAATTAATATGTTTATTGGAAACTATGACTTTTGGTATGAGTCAAGTCAATTAATTTTAAGACAAATGAAAGACCAAAACAAAAAGGCTGAACAAAGAGCAAAAGAGTTAAAAGATTTCATTGCCCGTTTCTCTGCAAATGCATCAAAATCAAAACAAGCAACAAGCCGTAAGAGAGAACTTGAAAAATTGACTATAGAAGACATAAAACCTTCTTCAAGAAAATACCCATATATCAACTTTGAATACACTCAAGAAATAGGAAAGGAAATATTAAAAGTAGATCATTTGACAAAAGCTGGAATGTTTAAAAATTTAACTTTTAACGTAGAAAAAGGACAAAAAATCGCAATTTTTGCAAAAAATAATCAAATTATCACCACTTTATTTAATATTATCCTAGGAAAAGAAAAAGCTGACCATGGCCAAGTATTTATTGGTAAAACAATAAAAATAACTAATTTGCCACAAAATAATGATAAATATTTTGAAGGAAACACAAGTTCTATTGTTGATTGGCTTAGACAATTTTCTAAAGATCAAAACGAAACATATATAAGAAGTTGGCTTGGAAGAATGCTTTTTACAGGTGAAGAAAATCTTAAACCTGCAAATGTTCTATCTGGTGGAGAGCGTGTAAGATGTATGCTTGCAAAAATGATGCTTGAACAAGGAAACCTCCTACTTCTTGATGAACCAACAAACCACCTTGATCTTGAAAGTATAACTGCACTAAACAAAGGTATGCAAAACTTTAGAGGAAATATTTTGTTTTCAACTCATGACCAAGAAATTATTGAGACAGTTGCAAATAGAATTATTGACATAGTTGACGAAGATAAAATTATTGATTTCACTGGAACTTACGAAGAATATTTAGAATATTTAGATAAAAAATCTAAATAAAAAAATAGGATTTCTTATAAATCCTATTTTTTATATGTCATATTTGATTTTTTCATAGAAAAATAAAGCTTATTTTATAAATTATTAAATATTTTTTTCTATTAATGATTACACTATTTCTATAACATTTTATAAATATCTCAAAAAAAAAGACACCCAATTAGGTGTCTTTTAAATTATTTAATTATTAATATATTATTCATTTTCAGTTTCAGTTTCAACAAACATATCTTTATCTTGCTTTGCAACAACTGCGTCTGTAAGAACATCTAATGAATCTTTCATATATGCAAGTCTTGCATCAGTAAGTTCATGTCCATTATGAAGAGGCTTATACTCATCAATAATTCCTGGCATAGCTGCTCTTAAATCTTCTTTAGTATCAATTTTATGTGCTTGTTTAAATTTCATTACAGATCTATTGTAAGCTTCTTTTATCTCTGGAGATGGAACGAAAGCACCATAAGCTTCTTTTCCCATTTTTCCTGCATCTATACCCATAGTCTTTAAGAATGGTGCTAAGAACATAAGGTCTTTTGCAACTTCATCAATACCAATAAGTTGTGTAGGCAAATGTTGGAAAATCTGTTTTTTGCTTTTATCTGGATTTCCTCTATCATATTTTTTAGTATTTCCTTCAACCCATTTATTGTGAATGTTAACAATAATATCTACTATTGCATCATACTTCTTTGGACCTTTTAATTCGTCCATATGTTTTGTGATTCCGTTTAAAGAAGCTACAACTGAGTCATTTGCATAAACTGATTTATCAAGTTCATCATAAACAGCTTTAGGATCTTTATTATTTTTTTCAAATAAATCATCAACAATAGCTTCTGCTTCTTCCATTGTTTTTCCATTCCAAGCAACCATAGCATACATTTGTGCTTGAATATCTGGTGTAACTTTATATTTCATATTCCCCTCCTAAATTACTTACATATATTTTATCACTTTCAACTAAAAAAGTCAATATTCAACTTAAATATTAATGTGTATTTTTTTTATAAACTATAAAAGGTAAAATTCACTATCATAATTATACAATTTTATATAAAATTAAGATAAAAAATAATCATATTTCTATTTTTAGTTGACTTTTTTATTTCATTCTCTATAATTATAGATAGCAATGAAGGAATTGGCAACTCCCGAGCAAACGCCTGTCTGCGTAACGACACATAAAAAGGTGCTTTTTAAGCATAAATTAGGGTGGAACAGCGAACAAACTCGCCCCTATGTGATATTTTCACATAGGCTTTTTTTATTTTAAAACCACTTTCATTTATTTAATTAATACCATATTATTAATAGACCTTTTGAATTTGCCAAATTCTTTCACAATATAAGGAGATTATTATGAGTGAAACTAATGTAACTATGGATAAAATCGTAAATTTATGTAAAAGCCGTGGTTTTATCTTCCCAGGAAGTGATATTTACGGCGGAATGGGAAATACTTGGGATTATGGTCCTGTCGGCGTGGAATTTAAAAACAACATAAAAAGAAGTTGGTGGAAAAGATTTGTTCAAGAAAATCCTAATAGTTATGGTGTTGATGCTGCAATCTTAATGAATAGCCGTGTTTGGGAAGCAAGTGGTCATACAACATCTTTCTCAGATCCTAAAATGGATTGCAAAAACTGCAAAACTAGACATAGAGCAGATACTTTAATTGAAAACCATTCAAAAGGAAAAGTAAACCCTGACACTATGACCACTGAAGAAATGCAAGCATACATTGAAGAACATAAAATTGCTTGTCCAAAATGTGGAAAATTTGATTGGACACCTATTAGACAATTTAATCTTATGTTTGAAACATCTCGTGGGGTTACAGACGAAGGTCAAAGCAAAATCTATCTCAGACCAGAAACAGCACAAGGTGAATTTGTAAACTTTCTAAATGTTCAACGTTCTACAAGAGCAAAAGTTCCTTTTGGAATTGCACAAATTGGAAAAGCTTTTAGAAATGAAATTACACCTGGAAATTTCATATTTAGAACAATAGAATTTGAGCAAATGGAACATCAATGGTTTTGTAAAGCTGGTGATGACGAAAAATATTATAATGAATTTAAAGAAAAAGCAATGAAATATGTCCTTGACCTTGGAATTAAACAAGAACATTTGCGTTTCAAAGACCATGACAAACTTGCTCACTACGCCCGCGCAGCATGTGATATTCAATATTTATTCCCTATGGGCTGGAGTGAATTAAATGGTATTCATAATAGAAGCGACTACGATCTTTCACGTCATCAGGAATTTTCTGGTAAAAGTATGCTGTATGTTGATCCATTTACAAATGAAAAATTTATTCCAAATGTAATTGAATATTCAATCGGTGCTGATAGACTTACACTTGCTCTTCTTTGTGAAGCTTATGACGAAGAAAAACTTGAAAATGGAGAAACAAGAGTTGTTATGCACTTCCACCCTGCCATTGCCCCATATAAAGTTGCAATTTTACCACTTCAAAAGAATTTGTCAGAAAAGGCAAAAGAGATATATTCACTATTAAGCAAAGAATTTATGTGCGATTATGATGAAGCTGGTTCTATAGGAAAAAGATATCGTAGGCAAGATGAAATCGGAACACCTTTCTGTGTAACTATTGATTTTGATACACTTGAAAATAATTCAGTAACAATTAGAGATAGAGATAGCATGCAACAAATAAGATTAGATATAAATCAATTAGTTCCATACATCAGCGAAAAAATAAAATTTAATTAAAATTTTGATAATTATGAAAAAAAATCACTTATTTAAGTGATTTTTTTTGTTTTTATCAACTAATTATTTAAAATATCAACAATTTTAAAAACACAAAATTGATATTTTATTATATATTTTTCATTTTTGGCAATCATATAAAATAGGAGAATATTATGAAAAAAAATATTAATAATGATATAAATAATGGAATTGTTTGTAATGTTAAAGATTGCGTTTTTAATGAAAAAGGTTGTAACTGTAATCTAGAAAAAGTAACAATATCTCAAGGTGATATTGGGCATCATTATTGCAAAAGTTTTATATCGCAAACAAATGAAGAAGATAATTCTATATATAAAAGCAATTTATCTTCTAGAATAAATATAACAAAAACAAATATTGAAGCAAGTGAAGAAGATTATTTTGATTTTGACAATCTAAAAGAAAAATAAAAATGGCTATAAATTATTAGCCATTTTTTTTAATTATCTCTCATTGCAAGCAGTAACATTAAGAATCTTAAAAAATATGCGAGTGAAACAAATAAAGATGCAACATAAGTCATTGCTGCAGCATTTAAAACTTTATCAGTTCCCCTAACTTCTTCATCGCTTGTGCATCCCATTTGATATAATATTTTTTTCGCTCTTGAAGAAGCATTAAACTCAACTGGTAAAGTAACAAGTGATGCGATAACAGAAATTGCGTATATACCTACAGAAACATATATGATTATGCTTCCAGCACCTGCAATCCAAAATAATTGTAATAAAACTCCAATAAGCAAAAGTGGAATTAAAAGTCCAGAAACAAAATTGCTTATTTTTATAACTGCTTGTCTTATTTTTAAAGGTGCATATTCATTTGCATCTTGAAGTGCGTGTCCAAATTCATGTGCAACAACTGATTGAGCAGATATGGACTTGCTATTAAAATTTGATTCTGATATATTTAAACTTTTATCTTTTGGATTATAGTGGTCAGTTAATTTGCCATTACATTTTCTTACAACAATATTAATTCCACTTTCTTGAGCCATTTTTTCTGCAAGCTCAGCACCTGTCAAATCTAACGAAGATCCAACATTTCTATATTTATCATAAGCACTATTTACTTTCACTTCCATAACAAGTGAAACTATAATCGCTATTAATATTATTATTCCAGATATTATATACCCTATATAAAAATCCATTTTACACTTCCTTTATGTTTAATTAAATAATTTGGTCTTTTTAGAAAGAGCAGTCCATATAAATAATGTCCTAAAAAAATCTCCCCAATATGTTAACCTTGCTTCTTTTAAAAATTTTTTACATTGTTTAATCTCTTTGTTATTTAAAATTTCTTGTAAAAATATAATTGCATTTTTAGAAGCATCTTTTTCAATTGATATAGTTATAAGTTTTGTTATCAAAGCCGTCAGAAATATAACTATTCCAACGCCTATTAAAGAAATTCCAATCCAAAATAAGTTTTCACCAAAAATCATAAAAATTGCACCTAAAATCATTAAAGGAATCATTAATCCACCAATAATTCTGCCAAATTTTCTTAAAAATGCAAGTCTTTTAAGTTTTTTACCCTCTTTATCTTGTTTTGCATGACCAAGTTCATGTGAAATAATAGTATATGATGCAAGAGAATTTTTATTTATTGTATTTGTTGATAGAAATAATTTCCCCTTACTATAAGCATCTCCTGCATAGTTTGAAATTTGAACGACTTGTAATTTTTGATTAAAATACTTCTGATTTAATAAATCTATATATTCAAGTGGAGTCAAATCCGTTTGTGCTTCAACCTTATCAAAAGATTTATATTTTTCTAAAAACCTTTCCCCTGCATAATTAGCTATTGCTAATATAAAGCAAAGTAAAACAGCCAAAGCAATAACTGAAATTATGATAATTAGTTCGTTACTCATAGTTAATATTTTATATCATATGCAAATTATTTGCAAATAAAATAGTTAATTTTTAAGTTATCAACACCACTGTCGTTCCTTTTGGTATTTGCGTGTTTTCTGGAGGAAGTTGCCTTAATATATATTGTCCTTCACCATCAAGTTCATAATCAAGTCCTATTTTTTTAAGTTCCCCAGCAGCATCTGCCAAACTAAGACCAACCAAATCAGGCATTGAAACGTACTCTACCACAATACTTTCATCCTGCTTTTTCTCTCCTAGATATTCAAACAGCCTGCTGAAAATTATTTTCCCATAAGGAGCAGCGACAATGCTTCCATAATATACCCCTGCACTTGGCTCATCAACCATTATTAATAGCAAGTATTGTGGATTATCTGCTGGATAACTTCCAATAAAACTTGAAATATATTTTCCTTGGGCAATTCCTCCAGTTTCTTTGTACTTTTGTGCTGTTCCTGTTTTTCCCTTTTATTACACAATAAATAGGATAATTAAAAATAAAAAACAACTTAAAAAGTTGTTTCATATTTTAAATTTATAGACTATTATTAAATCAATATGATTCTTATTAGTCATTTTATCAATGTATACTTTATTTATAGAAAGAGAGATTAACTTTAAACAATCTTTTGGCTTATCCTTTAATCTTTTTATTAAGTCTGTAAATTTATTTTCAAAATCAATAATTTTTGATTTTATGTCTTTTTGTGAATTGATTACCTTCTCTTGCTCTTTAATTTCAAGCAAAAGTTCTCGCCCTTTATCACTAAAGGCACTTTCAGATATACCTTTATTAAATAAATTTTCAAGCAGTTTAACATATTCTTCGTTTAGTGTTTGCAATTTTTCTTTGGCGATTTTTTCATCAAAAATTTTGCCATCAAACAATCTCTCTTTTAAAATCTTATAAAACTGATCTTTATTATTCTTATAATTTTCTATTACGTTTATTAAATCTTTATATAAAACATTCTTTAAACTTTTCTCTTTTATAGAATAAATTCTTCTTTTATCATTTACATTTCTAAGGTAATAATCAGAATTATTGTTGTTATTTTTTGAATACAACAAATTTCTATTACTATTTCTATCAATAATTATTTGCCCTAAATGCTCTATTCTTTTCTTGCTTCTTTTTTTTAAAGTTTCTTGTGTTTTATTAAATAAATCTTCACTAATTATTGCTAAATGCGTATTTTTTATCAATATTCTATCATTAGCATCATGTCTTATCCAGTTTAATGAATGACCACAATATTCATAATCTTTTGCTATCTCCCAAACTTTTGATGAATTCCATTCTCTTGCAGGATTTTTTTGAAGAGGTTTAAGCCCCAAAACTTTTGTTGCATAATAAGATCTTGTCGGTATATTTTCACTATTAAGTATTGATGCAACTTCAGTGGTAGTCAAATTATAGTTTCCTATCAAATTAAATATTTTTTTTACGATGCATGCTGAAAAATTATCAATAATTTCTTTTCCATCATCATTGTAGTTATATCCAAATTTTGGATAATAATTTATATGTTTGGTTTGTGCATAATGTAATCTAGCACTTTTACATTTTCTCTTAAATTCATTTAAATAATATTCATTTAAAAAGTTTTTTAAAACAATTATTTCGTCACTACAATTTTGTGCACTATCATATTTATCTGAAACTGAAATAACTCTAATGTTATTTTGTGGGAAAATATTCTCTATAAGATTTCCTACTTTAAATAAAGACCTTCCTATTCTTGATATATCTTTAACTAGCAAAGTATCAAATACGCCTTTCTTCATATCGCAAAGTAATTGAGAAAACTGTGGTCTTTCTAAGTTAGAGCCAGAAAATCCATCATCAGAGTAAACGCGATATATTGTCAATCCTTTTTCTATTGCATATTCTGTCAATATTTCAATTTGATTTTCTATACTTTTTGATTCTGTATTTCCATATGATTTGTTTTCATCTTCTCTTGATAATCTAGCATAAATTGCTGCTACATTTTTCATACGAAATAAACTCCTTTATAATATCATCACATCTAGAAAATAAAATTGAAATATTATATTCTTTATTTCTATTAGAACCATTTATTGGCTTTGATTTTATATATATTTTTTTTATAATTCGTTGAGCAAAATTTGATAACAATTCTTTGTTTTTCTTTATTTTTTCTAATATTTTAATTAAAAAATCAGATTTTTCTTCATTTTTTTTGTTTAAAAATTCTTTTTGTTGATTTTCTTTCAATTTTTTTATTTCCTGAAACAAAACATTTTTTTCTCTATTATATTTAGACATCATCATTTCAAAAGTTGATGCAGGAATTATCCCAGCTACATTTTTCTCAAACAACATTTTAATATAACTATCAATTTCAGCATCTCTTTGAAACAATTTTTCCATCTCTTTTTTGCTGTCTATTTTTATAATCCTTTTATTATTTCTCAATAACTTTGAAAACTCAACAAATTGATTTCTTTTTGACAAAATTAAATTTATTAATTCTAATAATTCTTTGTCAATTATGTTTTTCATGATATGAACAGGTATAGAATTTGAATGGAAACAATCTTTTTTCGCACAAAAATACCTGTAAATATACTTTTCACCTATCTTTCTTCTTTCAAAGCGCATCAAGTTCTTACAATCTTCACAAAATATTAATCCCTTAAAAACATTTTCACTCATCGGAATTCTCCCCGAGCGTGTTCTATTCATAATTTTATTAGCTAATTCCCATGTTTCTTTATCTATGATTGGTTCATATCTGTTTTCAAAAATATAACAATTTTCATTTTTCTTTCGTTTTTTATTTTTATAATTTTGAGATCTAGTTTGTGCTGTAATATAACAACCAAGATATTCCTTTCTTCCAATAATATCCCTTATTCCATCAGGTCTCCAATTGGTCAATTCATCTTCACTCATGCAAAAAACTTTATCCTTATTATAATTAAATTTGAGTGCATTGTAATATCTTGGTGTTTTAATTTTTTCTTTTTTTAAATAGTTTGCGACTTTTACGGAAGAACCAAATTCAACATATTTTTTATATATTAATTGGACTATTTTTGCAGTATCAGAATCTGGAACTCTTTCGTAAAAATCATTATAAGTATATCCAAAAATAGGAAAAACTGTATTTTGGGGTTCTCCTTTTTTCGCTTTATTATCCAATGTAAATCTTATTTTCTTTGAAATATCTTTAGCATACCACTCATTTATAATATTTTTAAAAGGGGCAAAATCAGCTCCTTCTTCTTTTTCAGAATCATATCCATCATTTAAGGCAATATAGCGAATACCATGGGAAGGGAAAAAATCCTCTGTATAATATCCTGTTTGAATATAATTTCTTCCTAATCTTGACAAGTCTTTTGTAATAACCAAATCTATTTTACCGATTTCTATATCTTTAAGCAGACGCTTAAAATCTGGTCTTTCAAAACTTGTCCCAGAATAACCATCATCAACATAATAATCAACAATATTCCACTCTTGTTTTTTTACATATTCATTAAGAATTTCTTTTTGAGATTGAATTGATTGACTTTCTTCATTACCATCTTCTTTTGATAATCTACAATATATGGCAACTCTGTATTTTTCAGGATTCACACAAAACACCTCCAATAAAAAGTCACAAATCTTCTTTCTTGTTTTCGTTCTGCATCAAGTCAAATAAATATGAAATAATTTGCTCAAGAATACTAATTCCGCCCTCTTCAAATTCTCTTGTTATTCTAAAAACACATCCATTTTCATTATAAATTCTTGTATTGTTTTTTTTATTATTTTTTCTATTTTCTTGCATATTACCTCTGTAAACAAAATTTAAAGTGATTTCGTGCAACATATAAAATGAAAAATCTATTTACTTTTCTTCATTTTTATTCACTTTATATTTAATAATATATAATTTAATATATTTTTTAGAACTTTTAATATACCAGGTATTTTTGAATCAAACACTGACAATGTTTTATTAATTTTCTTGCAAAAAATAAAAATCACAGAAAATTCTGTGATTTTTAATATTTTTTTTGTATGTCTTTCATTAAATCTTTATTTTAAAATTTATTCTTTTTCTTTTTGCTTGCAATTGCCAATACAACTATAACAACTAAAGCAACTGCAATTAATCCACCAATGATTGACAAGATAATAATCCAAGTTGTGCTTATAGGGTTTGTATCTTCAGGAACTATAACAGGTGGCTCTGGCTTTTCTTCTGGTTGTTCAGGTTCTTCTGTTGGAAGTTCTGGAATAACGTCAGGATTTTCAACATCTTCTTCACCCTTCAATAGTATAAGTTGATTTTGACTATCATTTCCTAAGTCATTTAGATCACCATTATCACCTACATAGACTGCCCCCAGTTTTACATTTACACCTTCTTCAATCTCAGGAGTAACAATTGACACAAATGTGCTATTTAAAAGCATATCTGTTGTATTCATTTTTTGGGTTATTTTAAACTTACTACCAACTCCACCAAGAATAAGGATTGAACCATTTATTTTTTGCGTGCCTTTATATACTTTCACCTTTTCTTTAACTATATAAGATTCTATTTCGTCTCTTATATCAATTTCTACTTCACCTTCGCTACTAATAGAATTTCTTATCATTTCTTTAATTTCATCCACTGTATATGGAGTTCCATCTTCTTTTGCCTCAAAACCAAATTGTGTAGGATCCGTATTAAATAATGTTACAAACTCATCTAATGTTGTGTTCTCCTGAAAAAGTGCAGTTAATAATTCATCCCAAGTTACATATATTCCTGGTGCACCTTCAGCTGCTAATTTATAAATTAATTGTTTTTTGGTTAGATTATAAACACCTATTGGATCTTTAACATATTCAGACGAATCTGAAATAGATGAAAATACCAATGTATTAAAATTTACCACTTGCAAATTTAATGAATATTCTAATTGTTGTTTTTGTTCTTCAGTTAATTTATCATAATCTTCTGGATCAATATATGAGTAAATAAACATTTGTTTTGCATAATCGTCTAATATTTCATCTCTACTGTCACGAACAATTTCTTGTTCTTCATATTCATATCCATCAATCTCATATTCTCGTGATCCTAAAGAAACCATATCCTCATAATATTTCTTTATTTCATCAACAGATTTAAAAGTTACAACTCCTTGTAATTGTTTTCTAATTCCTATTTTTAAATCCTCCATTGTGTAGCCATTTGCAATTACTTCAAAATCATAAGCCTCTGGATCTTCGTTGACTAATAATAAAAACTCTTCCATATTACTTATCTTACCTTGAGTTTTATATAACGCAAAATCTTCATAAGCAACAGGATAATTATATCCTGCACTTGCAACAAGTAATCTAATTAATGCTTCTACATATTTCTTTGCTTGATCTGGATTTTCCTGATAAATTAAATTTATATTCTCTACATCCTGAATTAGTTTTTCGGTTAAATCTCGCAAAGTCCAATCTTTTTCGTTTATAGAAATTGATACTTCTTCATATTTTGCTAATGCAAGCAATGCTTTTTCCGAATATTTAAGAATATAGTTTATCTCTTCTTCTTGACTATTAAATACTTCTTGTCCATTATAATAAGCCATCATATTGTCAATTTTTTCTTTTGATGTCACTTCTAAGTATAATGGATTTATATTTAATACATTGTCTTTAGAAAGAAGTTGCATCTTTATCTCTTCTTCAGTGTACAACTCACCATTATCCTTTGCTGGTAAACTTAAAATAGATGGGTCATTATTTACTGCCTTATAAAAATCCTCAAATGTAATATATTCAAAATTAGTAAACATACCGGCGTATTCATCAAACGATATAGGGACTATAGGATCTACCAGTAATATTCCATCACTAACCGTCATAATGCTCATTCTTACCATTTGCATAGTTTTTTCAGGTTCAATTGCATAGGCTTGCTTTAAATCTTCATCTAACTGTATAAAATAAAGACAAAATTCTTCAAATGTCCATGGTTTTCCATTGTTTGTCTCTTCAAAAGTTACATCAGTTGACATCTTTAACATTGGTATTACTTTTGTATTTACAAATTCATCTAAATACTCTTCCCTTGTAGAATAAATTTTTCTATTAGTATTAAACATATTTTGTGCGTTTTCTACATTTGATGTATCTAAACTTGACAAGTCCGCATACACAAGGTTTGGACAATTATAAAACATATAACTTATATCTTTTGGTTTTATATTATCAAAGAAATTGCCAAAATCTACACTTTCTAGATTTTTACAATTTGCAAACATATATGATAAATCTTCAACGTCATATGTTATTCCTGTTATATTATTTAAACTAATTTTTTTACATGGAAGCGAATCAAACATATGGCTATAATTATTAAAATCTAAATATTGATCATAATTAAATTGATCATAAGCCCCGCTTTGTTTAGTCAAATTAATTTGAGTTCTAAAAAGATTGTCTATAAAACTGAAATCAAATCCATCAATAACAAGCTCATTATATGTAATTGGTGCAAGTCCCATTGCTTCAGATGGAAAACTATTAATAATAGTTGCGTTGCTATATTCAAAAAGAACTTTGCATGGACAATTTTGTGAAATTTCATATTGTTCTTTTTGATATTCACCACTCTCTATTACTTCATAACTATCTTTTAAATATCTCATGCCTGTAGTATCATTTACTTTTGTTCTTTCTGAATAATCTCCAGTTCTAGTGTCTAGCGTCCAAGTTTCCCCTACAATCTCTTGAGCATTTACAGAATCATAATAATAACTGCTGTATTGTCTTATTTCATAATCTGAAGTTACATATGTTTGAGTAACACTATAACAAACAGGACATAGGTCGCTTGGAAGTTCATCGTATGTTCCAGAATAAATGCCACCCATCTGACAATAGCAACTATAAGAAGTTGGGTCTGAGTATGAGGTAACTCCACACGTACATTCCGGATCAGAACAATATGCTTTTGAATCAGTCATAACTACTGGTGCAGGGTTGTCTGAAAATAAATAGCTATGTGTTGGGAATAATACACTTCCATTATTTGCACTATCTGCAAAGCAGTTATCAAACCAAGCTTCCTGCACATAATAAATTGCAAGCATTGGTGTTACTGGTAAATAAGAGCCTCCTCCACCTAATCTAGTAGTATCAATAACAACATCTACAGTATTATCATCATTATATACAAAATACATTCCTTGTAGTGCTGCATCATCTGTAGTCATCCCAAAGTCGGCACTATCTCCTTCTATCATAATTCTTTTGCCTTCAATGTATTTATTAGCATCATTTGTATATATGATTCTGTCTATTTTCATAACCTGGGTTAAATTCATTAAATACTGTCCTTGAAATAGACAACCAGTCATAACAAAAATCGCAAACATGATAATTGTAATCATAACAATTAAAATGCTTGCTTTTCCAATTTTTTTTGTCAATTTTCTCCCTCCTAATAACTTATAATTAGGATAACACTAAGATAAAATAATTGTCAATTTATTTTGCTATTTAAAACATTTATTTTTATACTTTAATCACTATTTTCTAAATTTACATCATAAACATCATCTAATTTGATTTTTTTACCTTTTACCACCAATTGATTATTTTCAATTTCTAATTTACAATTTCCCTCTATCTCAAAATAATGACCATCGCAATAATACTTAATCTTTAAAACATCACTTTTTTTTAAGTTTAAAAATATTGTTGAAATTTTGTTTGAATTTTCTTCACTAACATCTCCCTTTTCAACTATTTCGTGTTCAAATTCCTTCAATCTTAATGCCTTTTGTAATCCTTTTAATGCATCAAATGGAGCAAATTGTTTGGCTCTATCTTTTCTGCTCATCTTAACTCTCTCCACTTTTATGCCCTCCTATTGATTTATTTCTTTCTATTTGAGTTGCCTTTTCATTTAGGTCTATTCCTTTTAATATAGCATTTTTACCGAACTTATCTTGTATACTTAAAACACTATTAATAAGTTTCTTTTCTTTTTTCACTTTTTCAATATCAGTAAAAAAATCATATTGTTCCATATCAGCTAAAACCAATTCAGAAAAATCATACCCTATTCTTCTTATAGGCCTTTTTCTATCAACAATTTTATCAAATAAACTATCTACATATTCACAAATTATTGAATATAAATTGGTTGTTACATTCATTCTTTTTGTGCCTTTAACAAAACTCTTGTCATCTCCATAACCAATTATTAAATGAATTAAATCTGTAGCATAATTTTGTCTTGCCATCTCATAACAACCATTTTGAATCATTTCACGCATAACAATTTTTGCATCATTAAAACTATAATTACAAGGAAGAATTTGTGATGAGCTTATTGATTTTGATTTTGCTTTATATTCTTTTATATCTTTCATTAAACATGGTTCTCTTCCCCAAGCATGATCAATTAATAGTTCTGCATTCACCCCAAATTCATTATACAATATATTTTCATCACATTTAGCAATTCCTTCCATATCATAAATTCCATGTTTTGCTAATCTATTTATAATTCCATTGGAAATCTGCCAAAAATCTGATAATGGTCTATGTTTCCATAAAGTTTTTATATATTTTTGCTCATCAAGCCAACCTATCCTATCAGCAGAGTGTTTTGCAGTAATATCTAATGCAATCTTTGCTAAATACATATTAGTCCCTATACCACAACTAGAAGGAATTTTATATTTGCTATAAATTTCGCTCATTAATTTCTGTGCAAACTCTTTTGCTCTGACTTTATATAATTTTAAATAATCGGTAACATCTAATATACATTCATCTATTGAATATACATGAATATCATTTTTTGATATATAATTAAGATATATTCCGTAAATATTTGCAGCATATTCAATATATTTTTTCATTCTAGGTGGTGCAATTATCATATTAATATTTTGAGGAATTTCAAATAATCTGCATCTATTTTTTATTCCTAATTTTTTTAATGCTGGTGAAACCGCCAAACATATTGTCTTGTTAGTTCTTGTTTCATCAGCAACAACAAGATTAGTCGTCATTGGATCTAAATTCCTTTCTGCACATTCAACAGACGCAAAAAAAGATTTCATATCAATAACAAAATAAACACGTTGTTTTTCTTCCATTATCTCTCCCTAAAATTTTAAATTATGAACTTCTTTCCAATCAGAATTTTCATTGTAAAATTCATCAAAAATTTTTTCAAATTCTTTATCATCTACAAAAGAATAGTTTTTGCTCTCATCAAATTCAAACAGACAATCATCCACATATCTTATTTCCCATTTTTTATGTTTGTAATCTTTAATTATTGCTCTATAAACTGATGAATCAAAATTCCAATTTGCGTGGTCAAAAACCAATATCCTTTCAACATCATTTGTTAAAAAAGGCTCTTTCTTTCTCTTCTTTGCTTGAATAATTAAATGATTATAATATTTCAAATCTGCAATCGCACTTAGCAATTCCTTTCTATCATATTCGTCCATAAATGAAATTCCATCAAACATATACCCTACATCACAATACAATTTCCCTAATTTTGTTTTATAACCATCTTTTGTATAGTTATATGAATTTGCGACCAAAATACACCAATCAATAAAAAATTTAAAATTTATTTCTTTATTCAATGCTTTATGTAGAACATTCATCAACATATCAAAATCATAATAATTATCTTCTTCAAAATCATCTGATTGGAATATATCACGTATTTCCTTATCTGATGACTCTAACCTTAATCCTTTCCATACTTGCTCTTTGGTTATCATCTTTAATCCTCCCTTTTTGTAAACTTTCAATTATATTATAACATAACACAAATAAATATTGATATGTTTTAAATAGAATAATAATTTCTTTAATTTTAAAAGAAAGGTTTTTCTTTTTATATTTTATTAATAAAAAACACCTGCAAATCAACGAGTGATAAGACTTTTCTATTTTTATTGTTTATTAAAAGGGAAAGACACCTGTTTTTCCACCTACGTTATAGCCTTCAACAAAAGTATATTTCCCTGTTTTATTTTCAGCGAACTCTAATAGTTGATTTATTATTTGAGATGTTTCCTTGCTAATCAATCCTTGTTTTGTAGATTGCGAAAATTCTTTTACTAATTGATTATCATTATAAATTGAATCTAAAATATGAGGGGTATTATAGTTTCCACCATTTACAATTGAAGCCACTGCTGTTAATAGTTGTATTGGAGTCAGTGCAATTGCATGCCCAAAGCCCATTCTCGCAAGGTCAACATTTTTAACTGAAGATTTATCCATAAGTAATCCACTTTGCTCTCCTGCAACATCAATTCCTGTTTTGCTTCCAAGTCCAAATTTCTGCATATATTCATAAAATTTATCTACTCCAAGTCTTAAGGCAAGATCCATAAAGCAACAGTTACATGAGTTTGCAAATGCTTCTGTTAGGGTTTGAGAACCATGTCCAATTGTTTTCCAACATTTAATTTTTACGCCGTCAATTATTCTATATCCCGGGCAATAAAATCTATCGTTTAAACTTACAACACCCTCTTCAAGTGCCGCTGCTAATGTTAAAATTTTGAATGTAGAGCCTGGCTCATAAATATCTGTTGCTGGTTTAACCTTGCTTTGTTCAAATAATTCAGATAAATTATCTCTAGGAACATTGTTTAAATCAAAGCTTGGTTTTGTTGATAATGCAAGAATTTCGCTTGTCTTTGCGTTTAAAATAATGCCAGAAACACTTTTTGCTTTCTGTTCTGTCATAATTTGCTCTAATACCTGTTCAACAATTAATTGAATTTTGCTATCAATAGTTAACTTTAAATCATCACCTTTAGTTGCAGGAATATAGTATCTTAATGCCCCGCCGATTTCTTTTCCTTGCAAATCGCTTTGAACATAACTATAGCCATCTTCCCCTTTTAAATAATCGTTATAGTAGGCTTCTACGCCAGTTTGACCAACATTGTCAATACTGGTAAATCCTAAAATTTGAGTCAATAAATTGCCATAAGTATAATATCTGTTAGCATTTTCTGCTAAATATACTCCATCAAGGTTTTCGTTATAAATTTTTTCTGCTATTTCACCATCAACCTGCATTTTTATCAATACTTCACTTATATTTTTCTTTGAAATTTTTTCATAAACATCTTTGAAATCTAAATCAAGATAATTTGAAAGAACATAGGCAACTTTTGATTGTTCTGTAACTTCTCTTGCCCTTACATATATATTATAAGTTGTATAACTTACAGATAATGTTGAACCTGTTTTATCATAAATTGTCCCACGAGGTGCAACGATAGCCAAGTCTCTTGTCCATTGATCTGTTGCCCTCTCCTGAAGCGTCTTTCCTTTTATAATTTGAATAACAAACAATCTCACCATAAGTGAACAAAAAATAAAGGATATTACCAATAAAACTGCTAATATCCTTTTTTTTAATGAAAATAGTGTAAATGCTTTTTGCAAATCAGCCTCCAAATAGGCCTGCTATGAAATTACAAAACCTGTCAAACCAATTTGATTGCTCTTCTATAGTATTTGGTTTTTGACTTTCAACTGGAATTGTTTCAAAAAGATTTTCCATATTTTCTGCATTAGTTGCGTCTAAATTATGAAGATTGTTAAGATAACTAGCCAAATTCATATTATATTGTGTTGTAACCTCTGCAATCTGTCCACTTAATGAATCTAATGTTGTGATATTGACTATTCCCCAAACCCCAAAAATTGCAAACAATATTGATAGCATAATCATCTTGAATCTATTTTTTTTAGGTTTTACTTCTTGCTGACTTTCTTCATTATTTCTTTCTATCTTGAAAATCTTTTTTCTTTGCTCTTCAGTTAAGGTTTCAATAAAATCATAATTAGGCTTTTCTATTACTAAAGAATCTTTATTTGCTATATTATCATCACGAGAAGAAACTTCATCTTTTTGTTTGTCTTCTTTTTCGTCAATCATTTCTTCTATATTTTTTGTTTGTTCTTTTGGAAACGCGTTTGCAGAGAATATATTTATTGTTTTATCTTTTTTTTGAAATTGCTGTCTAACATAATCTTGCTTATGTTCTAAAAATTGTTTTTCAACAACTTCTTTCTTTTTCTCTTCAATTTCGGCAAGTAAAGTTTCTTTCTCCATAATATATTCCCCTCCTTTCTTCATTATTCTTACTTTTTTGACTAATTAATTATATTGTTTTAATTAAAATTATAATATTAAATTAATTATTAATAAATAAAAATATTAAATAATTAAATTTAAATAAAAATAAATTAAATTATTAATTATTAAAATAAAATTTAAATAAATTTAATTTTTTATTTATTTTTTTTATTTTTTATTTATTTTTTATTTTTAAATAAATTTTTTATAATTTTTCTATTATTCTTAATTTTGCACTGCTACTTCTTGAATTTTGTTTTAATTCCTCTTCTGAAGCTGTGACTGGTTTTTTATTAATCAATTTAACTTTTTCTTTATGCCCACAAATGCAAATTGGAGTTTTGGGTGGACAGATGCAACCGGTTGATGCTTCTTTAAAAACATTCTTTACAATTCTATCTTCCAAACTATGAAATGTAAGAATTGCCATTCTTCCTTTTGGTGCAAGAAGATCTATAAATTCTTCAAGTGTGCTGTCAAGTCCTTCCAATTCTCCATTGACTTCAATTCTTATTGCTTGGAAAGTCTTTTTTGATACCCCACCTTTTCCATAAATTATTTTTTTAGGAAAGCTGTTTTCTATTATGTCTTTTAATTCAAAGGTGGTTTCTATCGGCTTTAATTCCCTTGCTTTACAAATGTTATCTACAATTCTTTTTGCATTGTCTTCTTCGCCATACTGATATAATATTTTTATCAATTTCTCTCTTGAATAGTTGTTTACTATATAATAAGCATCAAGTTTTTGCTCTTTATCCATTCGCATATCAAGCCTGCCATTATGCAAAAAACTAAATCCTCGTTCCCCATTATCAATTTGATAAGAACTAACACCTAAATCTATCAAAACTCCATTAATTTGATTAATTCCCTGTTCTTTTAAAATTTTAGGAGCATCTTTATAGTTTGAATGAATAATTGTGATATTTTTATATTTACTAAATTTTTCTTTGCAAACTGAAATCGCATCAGCATCTCTATCAAAACCATAGAGATGGCCTTTCGGAGAAAGTTTTTCAAGAATTTTGCTTGAGTGTCCACCTCCTCCGATTGTGCAATCAACGTATATTCCATCAGGTATGATGTTAAGTCCTTCAATAACTTCATTTAGCATAACTGGCATATGTTTAAATTCCATATTAACCTCTTAAGTTTATAATTGTGATTGTTCATATTGTTCAATGAGTTCAAATGCCTTTTCAAAATCAATATTTTTATAATTTTCTTCTGCAAAATAATTTTCGTAACCTTCTTGACTTTCAATAAATTCTATTGCATCAGAATATGTGCTTTTTAATTTGCTCATTAAATTTATGAACGCACCATTAAATAATCCTATTTCTGATTTACCATTTTCAGATAGCTCAACTCTATAAGCATTATTCTGCATATTAACAAACAAATTTGTAAGAATTGTTTTATCTAAGTCTTTAAGAGTGTTACCCTCTTGATATACCTTATTTAATTCTATAAAACTTTTAAATACATCACATATTTCCTGTGTTTGATCTTCGCTGTTTCCTTCTATCAATGTTACAGATGAAATGTCTATTTTACTTAATGCTGGAGATGTCAAACCATCAAGCACATCTTTAACACTATTTATAAGATCTTGTTTAAAGGCTGTTGTTGATTTTGCATATAAAACAGGCTTTAATATAACATCTACATCTTCATTTGTTAAACAATTCAAAAGTTCACTTATTTGTCCAGACAATGCAAGATCAAGATAAGTTTTATCTTCTGCCGTTTTTCTATTTAAATCAATAATTAATTGAGATACATATTTATAATCATTTTTCCACTCTTGATAAGTTGTTAAATTTGAAAAATCTACTATATCATTTGTAAAACTATTTAATTTTTCATTAATTATAGATTTTACAGGTTCTACTTGTTGAAGTGGCAATAAAACCTTGCTTAATAAGTCATTATTACCTTCTTCTGAAAGCAGTGTCGCCAAATTAGACATTATAGTCTTACTGTCGCCACCTGCACTAATTATTTCATATAATCCACTATCTCTTAGTTGCGTTAAACTTGGAGAAATAAAGCTAAACATTTGTTGATAATTTTCAATTGTTTGAAGTTGACCATCAGCGTCATATATTTGTCCTTTTGGAAGAATTATATTATTTTCTGTTAAAAATTTATCAACTACAGGAACGCCATCTTTATTTTTAAGAAGCTTTATATTCCTTATTTCATCAATCAATTCACCAACGCTCTGCAAAATGCCATCTATATCATAATTATCTTCTTTAACTAGCAAAATTATTGGATCATTTAAAAAATCAGATAAATTAACTTGATTTGAGATGTTTGAATAATCATGTATACTTTTAACTATAGATGAAGAAAGATCATTCCAATCTTGCTCATTCCATGTGCTTACGTCAACATCAATACTGTCGCTTTCTTCTATAATACTATTAATGCCACGTTGAACAATAGGCTCTATTCCATCACGAACCAAATTCACTTTAAGCAAGTTGTTTACTGATTGTTCAAATTTTTCAACATTTTGTTGATTTGTCAAAATGTTAAGTATATTCTCTGTATTTTTATTTTCCAAATTGATTATTTGATCTATAATTCCATTTTGTCCTAGTGTTTTAAAAACTATAAAGATTTGTTTTATATCATTACTAAAATAATTTTGATATCCATTTTCTTCATCTTTATGAGTCACTAATTTTGTGCCTATTTCATTTATAATATCAGAATATTCTTGTAAAGATTGATTGTCTGCAATAAATGGATAATTTTCATAATTTTCTATTATATCTGCAATAAAATCACATACAACTGTTTTAAATAATCCGTTTTCCATTGTATTATTTAAAACTTCTTCTAGTTTATCGTAGTTTATATTTGTATATTGTATATTTTCTTGATATGAAACTTGAAAAGCAAAGTCAGCAATTTCATAATAGTTTTCTAATTCTTGTCTTATATACACAGTTTCATCTTCAACTTGAAATTTAGATAAATAGTCAAATGTGGCATTATCCATTCCAAAAATTCCACAAATTTTAGTAAGCAAATTATCTTCCATTCCTCTGATAGCTTGAACTGCTTGATCTGGTAGATATTCTCCAAGCACACCATTCTCTAAACGTTTTCCTTCATCTTGCCCTGTTGTTTGATCTGTTTGCTCTTGTGAATATGCTGATGCTTCAATAAAATAATTTTCTGAATAAGTAAAACTATTTGCTGTTCCTATTAAACCAGCAAGTGGCATAAAAGCAAAGATTGTTATTACAAATGCTTTTGCAAGACCAACAAGACCTCCAAAAAGTCTATGTTTTTTCTCGTTTTCCTTCTTCTTTAAGAAAATGCATGCAATAATTTTATAAATTGCATAAATTAAAATCTCCATTATAATTGTCAAAAGTATAAAAACAATTGTATTTGCAATAGCTGATGGCAAATTTGCAAACACTGTCTCCAAGTTTGGATTATTTGAAATTAAATTTGAAATGTTTGGATCTTCTTTTACGGCAACAACCAGCATTTGACTTAATGTAGTAGTTTGACCGTTATATTCAACACTTATCCCCATTATCGCATTAGTTATAACAGGTGTGATAAAAAAGGCAATCACTGCCCCTATTAACGATATAACTAAATTGACAGTTGATTTTTTCAAGCCTCTCCAAAATCCAACAAAGAACCCTGAAACTAATATTGCTATAAATATTAATGAAACAATTAAAGCAACTACTGTTGAACTCATACTTTCTCCTTTTTATCCTTTTCTATATAATACCATTTTTTGTATATTTTTTTCAATTAAAATTTTAACATTACGAAAAATTGTTATACATTTCTAGTTAAATTTTTGACAAAAAAAAGCGATTTAAAACTTTTTTCATTCCTACATAAAAAATCTTTGATGGTCTCAATGCTTACAATAAAATATCAATGTTATTTTTCTATAACAAAGTGCTGTTTTTGTCAAAAATTGTTATTAAAAATCATTGACAAATAATTTTAAAAGGTCTAACATATATTACGTACAACCACTATATATTCCGATTTGCCTGAAAAATCATACAATATATAGTATAAGTATTCATAACCGATAGAGGAGGAAATTATGGTAAAGAATATTTTAAAAAGAGATGGAAGACTTGTAAGTTTTGACAGCTCAAAAATTGAAAATGCTATTTGCAAGGCAATGAATGCAGTTGGTGATAAGGAGTTTAAAACAGCTCATAAACTCGCAGTTATTGCTGAAGAAGAAATCAATAAAGAATTTTCTGACAAGACACCAACAGTTGAAAACATTCAAGATATTGTTGAAAAAGTTTTAATGAAAAAAGGACATGCTGATGTTGCAAAAGCATACATTCTTTATCGTGATAAAAGAAGCAGAGTAAGAGAGATGAATTCTTCTCTTATGAAGACTTTTGATAAAATTAATAATAGTGATGCTAAAGATGTTGACCTTAAAAGAGAAAATGCAAATATTGATGGCGATACACCTATGGGCGTTATGCTTAAGTTTGGTTCAGAAAGTGCAAAAAACTATTTCACTAATGCAGTAATATCACCTGAACAAGCAAAAGCTCATCAATCTGGAGATATCCATATTCATGACTTTGATTTCTATACTTTAACAGAAACTTGTTGCCAAATTGATGTTGAAAAATTGTTTAAAGGTGGATTTCATACTGGACATGGTTTTGTTCGTGAACCTAATGATATAAGAACTTATGCTGCACTTGTTTGTATTGCTATTCAATCAAACCAAAATGATCAACATGGTGGACAAAGCGTCCCTAACTTTGATTATGGATGTGCCCCAGGTGTTATGAAAACCTTTAAGAAAATTTATAGAACAAACTTCGCTAAAGCCTATGATCTTAAAGAAGCAGGCTCTTTGAGTGAAGATGAAGTTAAAAATATAATTAAAAACATTGAAAAAGAAAAAGGCTTATACCCTACTCTTGCTGGCAATAAAGAATATGATGCCGCAGAAAAAGAAGCTTTTAAAAAGTACATAAAAGATGAAGATCTTTATAACAAAATTAAAGATTTTGCAACAAAAACTACAATTACAGAAACAGACGAGGCAACTCACCAAGCAATGGAAGCCCTTGTTCACAACTTAAATACTATGCATTCTCGTGCCGGCGCACAAGTTCCATTCTCATCTTTAAACTTCGGAACTGATACATCTCCAGAAGGAAGAATGGTTGTTAAAAACTTCTTAAGAGCTACAGAAGAAGGCCTTGGTAATGGTGAAACTCCTATATTCCCTATCTCAATTTTTAAAGTAAAGGAAGGCGTTAACTATAACCCTCAAGATCCAAACTATGATCTTTTCAAACTTGCAATTAGATGTTCTGCAAAAAGAATGTTCCCTAACTTCTCATTCCTTGATGCACCTTATAACCTTCAATACTACAAACCAGGTCACCCTGAAACAGAAGTCGCATATATGGGATGCAGAACAAGAGTTATGGGAAATGTATATGATCCTTCAAGAGAAATTACTTATGGAAGAGGAAACCTTTCTTTCACTTCTATCAACCTTCCTCGTCTTGCAATTGAATCAAAGGGAGATTTAAAGAAATTCTATGAAGGACTAGACGAAAAACTTGAACTTGTAACAGAACAACTTCTTGATAGATTTAAAATTCAACAATCTAAGCATGTTTACAATTATCCATTCTTAATGGGACAAGGTGTTTGGATTGACTCTGAAAAACTTGGAAGATATGATAGCGTTGCAGAAGTTTTAAAACATGGAACTTTAACTTATGGATTTATCGGTCTTGCTGAAACACTTGTTGCTTTAACAGGAAAACACCATGGCGAAAGCGAAAAATCTTGGAAGCTTGGATATGAAATTATTAAACATATGAGAGATTTTGCTGATAAGATGTCTGAAAAATATAAACTTAACTTCTCAGTTATCGCAACACCAGCAGAAGGTTTAAGTGGAAGATTTGTTAAAATAGATAAACAAAAATATGGTGTTATTAAAGGAATTACAGATAGAGAATATTATACTAACAGTTTCCATATACCTGTATACTTCCCTATTAGCGCTGAAAAGAAAATTGATCTAGAAGCACCTTTCCATGAATTATGTAATGGTGGACACATAACATATGTTGAACTTGATGGTGATACAACAAACAACCTTGACGCCTTTGAACTTATAATAAGACATATGAAGGAAAAGGGAATTGGATATGGTGCAATCAATCACCCTATAGACAGAGACCCTGTTTGTGGATATAATGGAATTATTGGAGATTTCTGTCCACATTGTGGAAGACAAGAAACTGATGGAAAAGGAAACTTTGAAAGAATAAGAAGAATTACCGGTTATCTTGTTGGAACTCTTGATAGATTTAACAACGGAAAACGTGCAGAAGAGCATGATCGTGTTAAACATGGTATTGATGAACCTATTCCAAATAGAAAATAAAAAAAATAAAGACGATTTAATTTAAGCGAAAATTTTGATTTTCGCTTAAATTATGTCAAAAATAAAGAGAGTATTTAATATGGCTAAATTAAGAATTTCAGGAATTGTAAATGATTCAATAGTTGATGGACCAGGTCTTAGATATACAATTTTTACTCAAGGCTGTCCTCACCACTGCCCAGGCTGTCATAATCCTCAAACGCACGACTTTAAGGGTGGACGAAAAATGTCAATCAAAAAAATTGAGAAGGAAATTAAAGATAATCCCCTTCTTTATGGAGTAACATTCTCTGGTGGCGAACCTTTTGTTCAAGCTAAACTGCTTTTGCCTATTGCAAAATTTGTTAAGGAACAAGGACTTGAACTTGCAAGTTATACAGGCTTTTTATTTGAAGAATTGTATAGCGGAAAGATTCCTTATGCAAAAGAACTTCTTCAATATATTGATGTGTTAATAGATGGAAAGTTTGTTTTAAGTCAAAAAAGCATGGATTTACGTTTTAAAGGTTCTCGCAATCAAAGAACAATTGATGTGCAAAAATCATTAAAGGAAGGCAAAGCCATTTTATCTACAAATGAAAAATGGGTATAAAATAAAAAATTATTATTTTAAATTTAATTATAAAATTATTAAAAATAAAAAAATAATATTAAATAGAAAATTAAAATTAAATAATTAAATAAATATTAAAATAATAAAAAAACGGAATTTTTATTCCGTTTTTATTTTTTTATAATTATTTTTTATTTTATTTAATTTATTTAATAATAATTAATATTATTTCAATATTATTAAATAATTAAATTATTCTATTTATTTATTTGCAATTTCTCTTAATTCTTCAGTTTCTTTTGCAATATCTAATCTTGGGAACAATATTTCAAGCTCTCCTAATTTTTCACCATCTGTCAAACCTTTAAAGTTGTCAATATCACTAAAATCATCTCTCGGATTTAATCCTAATGCTTTTAAAACCTTCTCTGTGCAATCTGGTGCAAAAGATTGGAATAGCTCTGTTCCTATTCTAATTGCTTCTAGAAGTTCTCTCAAAATAACTGATAGTCTATCCCCTGCATTTTCGTCTTTTGCTATTGCCCAAGGTTGAACTTTTTGAATATAAGTGTTTGCTTCTGTAAAGATATCAAAAACTGAAGATACACCTTTTGTTACATCAAAATTCTTCATATTTGCAAAAACATCGTTAGCATATTTTATGACATTGTTTCTAAATTCAATATCATCTTTTTCAGTTGGTTCAACATAATTTGGAATTATTGAATCAAAATATTTTCTAACCATGCTGAATGTTCTTGAAACAAGGTTTCCATAATTGTTAGATAAGTCTGAATTTATTCTTGATAGAAATACTTCTGTTGAATAATTTCCATCACTTCCAAAAGGTATTTCTCTATAAAGAATATATCTTACTGCATCAGCAGTATATCTAGGAACTAAAATTCTTGGATCAACACACTCTTTTACTCCACTTTCCTTACTCTTTGAAAGTTTGTCTCCACCAAATAATATCCAGCCATGTCCAAATACACGCTTTGGAAGAGGAAGACCTAAAGCCATTAATATTGCAGGCCAAATAATAGCATGAAATCTTACAATCTCCTTTCCTATAACATGAACATCTGCAGGCCAAAATTTTTCATATAAAGACTGATCATCACTTCCATAGCCAAGTGCTGTTATATAATTTGAAAGCGCATCTATCCAAACATAAATTGTGTGTTTAGGATCAAATTCTACAGGCACTCCCCACTTAACTGATGTTCTAGAAACACATAAATCAGTAAGCCCAGGTTTTATAAAATTATTTACCATTTCATTTACTCTGTTTTTAGGCAATAGAAATTCTGGGTTTTCTTCATATAATTTTAATAATTTATCACCAAACTCTGAAAGTTTAAAGAAATAAGCCTCTTCCTCTTGAAATTTCACTTCTCTTCCACAATCTGGGCACTTTCCATCTACAAGTTGACTTTCTGTCCAAAATGATTCGCAAGGTGTGCAATACCAACCTTTATAAGACCCTTTATAAATATAGCCTTTTTTATATAATTCAGTAAATATTTTTTGCACAGCTTTTTCATGATAATCATCTGTAGTCCTTATAAACTTATCATAACTTATATTTAAAAGTTTCCACAATGACTTTGTGTCAGCTATAATCTCATCAAGGTATTCCTTTTCAGTTTTATTAACGGCTTTAGCAGCTTGTGTGATCTTTTGACCATGTTCATCAGTCCCTGTTAAATAAAAAACATCTTTACCTTGCTTTCTGTTAAACCTTGCAATTGCGTCACAAACTATAGTTGTATAAGAATTTCCTAATGTCAATTTATTGCTAGGATAATAAATTGGTGTAGTTATATAAAACTTTTCTTTGCTTTTTTCCATCATATTTCTCCATTTATATCTTTAAAATTTTATCACACGCTTATTTTTTTGTCAATCAATTAACCCCCTTTACAATTTTGATTTATCTTTTAATATAATTTTATTTTTATCATTTTTCGTCATTTTTACAAAAAATTTTTCTTGTATTATAAAAAATAAAAATGTTATTATGAAAAAGTGAAAAATAACCTCATTTTTATTTTAGGCCTTATAATTTTGGTCGCAACAGTTTGGGTTATCACAAATATAGGCCTTAAAGTTGAATATGAAAAAATTTTAGATAATATTGCTACAATAAGCAGTTTGCCTTCTTGTATCTTTTATTCATTCTTTCATTAAACAAGCCGTTATACTCCCGCCCGAATAATTGATTTATAATTTAAAATGTGGTATAATTCTATTACATTATGCGAGTTATTAATTTAGCATCAGGTAGTGATGGAAATATTACATATATAGAATCTGACGACCAAAAAATACTTTTGGACGATGGTTTATCATGTGCTGAAACCGTTAAAAGACTTGAACTTATTGGTGTTAAACCAAATCAAATTAATTCTATTATATTAACTCATGAACATTCTGATCACATAAAAGGTGTTGATGTTTTTTCAAGTAAATATAATATTCCGGTTTATGCACACCAAGATGTTTGGATAACCCTTGACGAAAAACTAAAGAAAGTTTCACTACAAAACAGAAAACTTTTTGATGGACAATTTTACCTTAATGATCTTGTAATAACCCCTGTTGAAGTTCCTCACGATGTAAAATGTTTTGGCTTCAGTTTTAGTCAAAATGATAAAAAAATAAGTGTTGTAACCGACCTTGGGCATCTTAATGATAAGATTTTGGATAACATGAAAGGAAGTTCGCTTGTTTATCTAGAAGCAAATTATGATAGAACTATGCTTTATAATGGAACAAAATATCCCCTTTCATTAAAAAGAAGAATTGATGGTCCAAATGGACACTTGTCTAATATGAATAGTGCTGATGCCGTAGAGTTTTTAACATTAACTGGCACAAAACAAATTGTTCTCTCTCACCTAAGTAAAGAAAACAATACTCCAAGTTTAGCATATTCGTCAATTTGCAAAAAAATAGAAACAGAAGGAATCAAAGAAGGCGAAGATGTAAGAATAGATGTTGCTAGAACTACTCCGGGCTCTTTTTTCAAATTGAAATAGCTTATATAAAAATAAAAGATTAAAAGCTATTAAATAAAAACTGCTTAATATCTACATAAAATTTCATATTAAAAATTCATGTTATTAGCATATACTAATTAAAAACTATAATATTTTAAAGGGTTCATATATATTAAAGAACCTTTTTTATTTTTCTTATTGAAATTATATTATAAATGTGGTAAAATATAGTTAAGATATGGAGGTTTATTATGAATTCAATTCTTAATAACATGATTACAAAACTTTATAATAGAACAGTTGGCTCATTTTCTGATGCAAAATCTTCTGATCGCAGACTTCTACTTAATAAATGCTTTTTAAGTTTAGATGATATGATCACAGTTAACGAATACCATCCAGACAAAGCTAATAAAGACTTAGAGAAAAATGTTCCATCTTACATTAACAGCAAAGTAAGTTTTGAAAAACTTGCATCTTATATTGCAGGAGATAAAAACAAAGATTATGTTTTGTCAAGACTTAAAGAATTTGATAAAATTACAAACAATAAAATTGCAGATATAATTCTTTTAAACATTGATCTTCTAGCAACAGAAAAACTTGATGAGAACACTTTGGCTCATCTTGATGTTGCACTTGACACATTACTAGACGAAGTTGCAGCAAGCCAAGGTGTTTTTGACACGCCAAAATCAACAAAAGAATATTTGGATGAAGTTACAAATTATTTAAAACAATGCAAAAAGACAGATTCTCAAAAATATTTATCTTATACAAATGTAATTAATTCTTTACTTGGAAAACTTACTACTGAAGATATAAAAGGAATAGAAAATAATAACTGGCTTTCTATTAATGATGACTTTTCAGTAAAAAGCACTTATTCAACTGTATCTCAAGACACAGAAAACCATAGATTAAATGAAATTGTTGGTGCAATCTATGACAATCTTGAAAATAATAACTTATTTGATAATCAAAACAAATCTTTCTTTAATGACTATCAATATATTTTAAATATTATGAAAGACAACTATGACTCATTGATTAAAGAAATTGATGATGAAAAAGATGTCAATAATAATCTTAGTGAAAATCAAAAAGAGTTTGTTTCTTTGGTTACTACTGCACTTCTTGCAAGAGAACTTTCTTTAACTGCTTCTGTTGATAAAGCAAATCTATTATCAAATAACCTTGTGTTGTTTGCAAAAAGATCTTATGAAAAAATTAAAGATGAATTAGTTGATGGCAACAACGAAAAAATCACAGATACTATGGAAAACTTGCTAAGAAAAGCCCTTAAAATTGCCAATAAAATTAACAACACTAAATTTAACACAGATATAAAAGATTATGATGAATTGTTGCTTGCTATTCAAGGACCAACAAAAATAAAAACAATTCAATCCCCTGTTGTAAAAACAAATGACTCAAAACTCAAACCTAAAACAAAAAATAAATATGTTTCTGATGTTCTTGAAAATCTAGTAAAAATTATTTATGAAAAAGATAAAATTTATACAAAAGAATTGTCAGCTTTAAGAAAAGTAGATCTTAATAAGAGATTGGTAAATGATAAAAAAGAACTTATTGAAGAATACGCAAGAAAATATCTTTCTAATGATGACAAAGAATATCTTGAATATAAATATAAAACAGCATTCAAAAACGGAGAAAAACTTAGCATTGATTACTCAAATAAAGAACTTCTTAAAACTATTTTGGAAAAAACAGAAAGTTCTATTATTAATGAAAAAGCTCAATTTGGTAACTTCCTTGCTTTAATGAAAAAAGATATGATAACAAGAATAGCAAAAGATATTATCACATCTTCCAACAAAAAAACATTTATTGATAAATTTAATAAGATTTTAAATGATAATGTTTCTAATGTTAAATTTGCCTCTAACATCACAGAAGTTATGGAAGAACTTTATGACCTTTCATCAAACTTAGTTTCACCTGTAGTTAAAGATATTGAAGTTCCTTACACATTCCTCAACCCTAGTGTTATTAAAAAATCTATTGTTGAAGACTCAAAACAAGAAAGTCCAAAATATCCAAATCTATTCAATATAGTTAAATTTTCTCAAAAACTTGATAAAGAATCTGCAAAAGATGTTACTCTTAAACAACTTCAAGAACTTAAAGATGAAATTAACAAAATGCAGTCCCCTTCAAAGAATATCTTGAATAAAATTGACAGCTTGATTGAAAAAATTGAAGATCCTATAACATCAAAACAAGAAAGAGAAGAAATTAAAAAGATGCTTAAAAACTTGTCTTATGAAATTAAAAAGGCAAAAGAAGATTACAAAGGCAAAAGAATTGATATGGTTGACAAGATTACTAAGTTACCTGGTGTTCTTAATGCAATTAAATTTGAAAACCCTAAGGTTTCTCTCTTAAATATTGTTGCAAAACTAAACAATAAAGATCTCTTAGAACAATTATCAACTGATTTGGCTCAATTATCGTTATCAAACAGAGAATACATTAAACAAAAATACAATATTACTCTTAAAGATAAGTTAACAAAAGATGAACTTGATGAGTTTAACAAAAAGTTTGACACTGTTTCAATTATCTCTGTAAATGAAAAGAATAAAAAACATCTTAAAAATCATATATCAGACGAAATTGATGAATACATTTTGACAAATAAAGATTTAAGTGCTGAAAAACAATATCTTTTATATGAATTATGCAAAAAAGCAAAACTTTTAATAGACTTTGGTTTTAAAGTTAAAAAACAAGATAGTGAAACCATTGAAAAACTTAGAAAAACAGTAAATGAAATGTTTAGTTATGATGCTGCAACTGCACAACTTATAAATAAAGAAATTGATAAAGCTTTGCAAGATGTAGAATTTTCTAAGATTAACATTCAAAATGTTTATTTAATTCAAAACATCAAAAATGCATTATTCAAATACAATGTAGATACAGAAGTTTCTAAAGAAATAATTTCTAAATTAAAAGAAATTAAAACAAATTTAGATAAAGAAGAAATAATCAATGAATATAAACCTGTATTTACAAATCAAAAAGACTTCGCAGAATTTTCTGACATGGTTAATGAACTTAATGTAGCAGAATTTGATATAGTAGATTATGAAAGAGACTAATTCTTATAATATCATACAATTTTATTTACAAAAATTTAATTAAAAGAAAAAGACATGAAAATTCATGTCTTTTTTTATTATTAATTTTTAATAAATTATTTTTTATTTTTAATTTAATTATTAATTTATCTTAATTAATTTATTTTTTATTTATTTTTATTTTAAATTTTATTTATTTTTTATTTAATTAATTATTTAATAATTTTTTTAAATATTTACCAGTATAAGATTTTTCATTTTTAGCAACTTCTTCTGGTGTGCCTGTGGCTACCACTTCACCACCACCACTTCCACCTTCTGGACCTAAGTCAATTATATAATCAGCTGATTTTATAACATCTAGATTGTGCTCAATAACAACAACAGTATTCCCCGCTTCTACAAGTCTATTAAGTATGGCTATTAATTTTCTAACATCATACATATGAAGTCCTGTAGTAGGTTCATCTAACAAATAAATTGTCTTTCCTGTTGACTTTTTGGAAAGTTCTGTTGCAAGTTTTACTCTCTGAGCTTCCCCTCCAGAAAGTGTAGTTGCTGATTGTCCTAATGTTATATAATCAAGTCCAACATCATGAAGTGCTTGAATTTTGTTTTTTATTGATGGAATATTCTCAAAAAATTTCAATGCCTCTTCAACCGTCATATCTAGAATTTCTGAAATATTTTTACCTTTATATCGGACTTCCAATGTTTCACGATTATATCTCTTTCCCTTACAAACTTCACATGGAACAACTATATCAGGCAAAAAATACATTTCTATTTCTTTAACACCTGCACCTTCACAAGCATCACATCTTCCACCCTTAACATTAAAACTAAATCTTCCTGCTTTATATCCCCTTGCTTTAGCATCAGGCAATGTTGCAAATAAATCTCTTATAAATGAAAACATGCCAACATAGGTTGCAGGATTAGATCTTGGAGTTCTTCCTATTGGTGACTGATCAATGTTGATTACCTTATCAAGTTCTTTTACGTTTTCTATCTTATCAAAATGCCCAAGTTCCAACCTGCTATTATTTAGCTCATTAGATAAATAAGGATAAACTATTTCATTTAACAAAGATGATTTTCCACTTCCAGAAACACCTGTTATACATGTAAATACTCCAAGTGGAATATCTACATTTATATTCTTTAAGTTGTTTTCTTTTGCACCTTTAACTTTTAAATATTTCTTTGGTTTTCTTCGTTCTTTTGGAACTTCAATCTTTTCTTCACCAGTTAAAAACTTTGCTGTTATTGAATTGTTTGATTTTATTATATCTTCGTATGTTCCATTTCCAACAATTTCTCCACCATGTACTCCAGCAAAAGGGCCTACATCAACTATCCAATCAGCAGCCCTAATCGTATCTTCATCATGCTCTACTACTATAAGTGTATTTCCTAAATCTCTTAAATTTTTTAATGTTTGAATTAGCCTGTCGTTGTCTCTTTGATGAAGCCCAATACTTGGTTCATCAAGAATATACAAGACGCCAGATAATCCCGAGCCAATCTGAGTTGCAAGTCTTATTCTTTGAGATTCACCACCTGACAATGTTTCTGCAGAGCGTGATAGGGTTAAATAATTTAATCCAACGTCAAACAAAAATTTTAATCTGCTCTTAATTTCTTTTAATATACTTTTTGCAATTTCTTCCTTTTCCTTTGATAATTTTAAATCATCAAAATAGGTCAATAAATCACCAACCGGCATATCACAAATCTCAGAGATATTTTTACCTTTAATTTTAACTGATAACGCACTTTCGTTTAATCTTTTACCTTTACATTGAGGACAAGTAACCTCTTTTATAAACTTGCCTATTTCAAACCTTACAAAATCGCTTTTACTTTCTGCCAATCTTCTTCTTAAATTATTTACAATTCCCTCAAAAGATAAAGCTTTTTTACCATTAAAATGCTCAAAAGTTTTGTTTTTGCGTTCATCTCCAAATAAATCTAATGTCTCTCCATTATTACCATACAATAATATATTTAATTGGCTTTTTGGCAATTTGTTTAATGGGCAATCTAGGTCAATATTATATTTTTTAGATAAAGCCTGAAAATATCTATCTGCAACTTCACCTTTCCAGCCATTTATGTTAAAGGCACCTTCATTAATTGATAAATTTCCGTTTTCCAATATTAAATTTTCTGATATATCAGAATATACACCAAGCCCCAAACACTTTGGACAAGCACCATAAGGGGCATTAAAAGAAAATAATCTTGGCGTAATCTCTTCAAGTGTCCACCCACAATATGGGCAAGAATAATTAGTGCTAAAGAGTTGCTCTTCTCCATCTTTATCTATTATAACAAGCCCGTCTGCTAATTTTACTGCAGTTTCTATACTATCAGTTAGTCTTGAGATTATATTATCTTTTAAAATAATTCTGTCAATCACAACTTTTATATCATGTTTAACATTTTTATCCAAAATAATATCTTCATCTAACGAATATATACTTCCATCTACTTGAACTCTTACATATCCTGATTTCTTTAAACTCTCAAACTGTTTTGCAAATGCACCCTTTTGTCCTCTCACAATTGGAGCCATTATAGTAAGTTTACTTCCCATAGGATATGAATTTATAACATCAACAATTTGATCAACAGTTTGCTGAGCAATAGGTTTATTACAATGTGGGCAATAAGGAACACCTACTCTTGCAAAAAGTAATCTTAAATAATCATAAATTTCGGTAACCGTCCCCACTGTAGAACGAGGGTTATGATTTGTTGTCTTTTGATCTATTGATATTGCAGGACTCAATCCAACAATAGACTCTACATCAGGCTTTTGAGCCTGTCCTAAAAATTGACGAGCATAAGAAGATAAACTTTCAATATATCTTCTTTGTCCTTCAGCAAAAATAGTTCCAAAAGCTAAACTTGACTTGCCTGATCCACTAACTCCGGTAAAAACAACAAGTTTATTTTTTGGAAATTCTAAACTAATATTTTTTAAATTATTCTCTTTTGCACCTTTAATAATGATTGAATCTTTCATGCAATTATTATACCACAAAATAAAATATCTAACAATTATATTGATAATTAAAAATTAAAAACTCTTTTATAGCAATGGTTATAAAATAAAAAATTTATTATAAAAAAACAGTCAGAAAATTGGTGACTGTTTTTTATTTTTAAGGAAGATTTGGAAAATCAAAATATGCATTTTGTTGAAAGTTAAGTGTTTCACTTAAATTTGTAAGTTTCTCTAAATATCCATAATTATTAAAGAAAATCTTATAATCTGAATTTGTATTTTCAAATAAATACTCCCCATCTTTAAAGTTTATAATGTAATTATTGTCAGAAAATATAGAATTATAAATTCCATTTACAAAATTTTGTGCCAAATTTAGATTACTATCATAAACCTGATCGCTATTTAATGTTTCCCAAAATTGTTCTTTTGTCATCTTTCTATCAGTTGTATATTCATTGGTTAAACAATCGTATACTCTATAAATATCATCTGTATAAAAAATTTTATTATATATATCATTATTTTTATACTCTATATATCCGCCATCTTCATTTAAGTATAATGTATTATCATTCTCTTTAACCAAAATACTATTTGTAAAATTTACTAAACCATTATAAAATATTTCTTTAAAAGAATCTTTATTATATACAAATACATTAAATGTTAATGAAGAATCTTGATATTTTAATTTAATTTCATATACACCTTCTTTTGACGAGTTGAATGCACTTAAATCCAATTCATAATCTTCTATTTTGTTAACATGACCTTCGCTATTTTCATAATAAACATCTAAGCTTTCTTTATTAAACTCTTCTCCTATTTCATAATATATTTGAATTTTACCCTGATTTATCGCTAAAAATGGTTCTTTTCTTTTTAAACTATCCACAATAATAAGAGAAATAAACAAAGCACAAATCAAAAAAATAATTACAGATAACATAATTACCTTATTTTTTTTACTCATATTTTTCTCCTTCTTAAGTAAATTATATCGCTTTTTATTAAAAAATTAAAGTTACTTTGCCTTACTTAATTTTTTTCTTAGTTCTTGTATCTGATTTCTCAATTCTATAGCTCTTTCAAAATCTAATGAACTTGAAGCAACTTTCATCATTGCAGTAAGTTTTTCTATTTCTGCAGGTATTTCCTCTTTCTTTAATTTCTTTTCATCTACTTTCTTTGTGATTTCAAGTGTATTTTTTATATCTTTTATTATTGTTTTAGGTGTAATATTGTGCTCTTTGTTATATTTTTCCTGAATCTCTCTACGTTTTTGAGTAATGTCTATCGCTCTTTTCATTGAATCGTTTATAATATCTGCATACATTATAACCCTTCCATTTGCATTTCTAGCTGCTCTTCCAATAGTTTGAATTAACGCACCTTCACTACGTAAAAATCCTTCCTTATCAGCATCTAAAATGCAAACCAACTCTACCTCTGGCATATCAAGTCCCTCTCTTAGCAAGTTTATTCCTACAAGAACATCAAACTCTCCAGCTCTTAATCCATTGACAATTTCAACTCTTTCCATTGTGTCAATTTCAGAATGCATATATTTTGTTTTAAAATTGTGCTCTTGCAAATATGTTGTTAAACTTTCTGCCATCTTTTTGGTAAGTGTTGTAACTAACACTCTAGCTTTTCGCTCTATTGTTTTTCTAATTTCAACCATTAAATCTTCTATTTGATTTTTTATTGGTTTAACTTCAATCTTTGGATCTAACAATCCAGTTGGTCTTATGACTTGCTCAACAACTTGTCCTGCTCTTGAAAGCTCATATTGTGATGGAGTGGCTGAAACATACATAACTTGGCCTAATTTTGAATTAAACTCATCAAAAGTCAAAGGTCTATTGTCTTTTGCAGCTGGCAATCTGAAACCAAAATCAACCAACGATTGTTTTCTTGCCTTATCTCCATTATACATTGCACGAATTTGAGGTAAAGTCATATGGCTTTCGTCAATAATAGTTAAAAACCCTTTAGGGAAATAATCTATTAATGTATAAGGCGGCTCGCCTGGTTGTCTTCCGTCAAAATATCTAGAATAATTTTCTATACCACTGCAATATCCGACTTCTCTCATCATTTCTATATCATAAGACACCCTCTGCCCTATACGTTCTGCTTCAATCAGTTTTCCACTATCTTCAAATTCTTTTATTGCTTTTTGTCTGTCTTTTTCAATTTGCTCTAAAGCAATTTCCATTCTATTTCTTCCGACTGCATAATGGGTCGCTGGATAAATTGCAACATATTTTAATTCGTTTATCAAATTTCCACTAACCGGCTCAAAATTATAAATTTTTTCTATTTCATCGCCAAAAAACAAGACTCTTATTGCCATTTCAGATTGATTGGCTGGGAATATATCTAATGTATCTCCTTTTACTCTAAATGTAGAACGCTTAAAATCAATATCATTACGATTATATTGAATATCTATTAATCTTGAAATAACTTCATCTCTATCAATAATATCTCCCTCTCTTAATGAAATATGAAGATTATAATATTCATCAGGGTTGCCTAATCCGTATATACATGAAACTGAAGCGACAATGATAACATCATCTCTTTCTAGTATTGAAGATGTTGCACTTGAACGCAATTTATCAATCTCATCATTTATAGCCATATCTTTTTCTATATATGTATCGGTTGAAACTATATAAGCTTCTGGTTGATAGTAATCATAATATGAAACAAAATATTCTACACGATTATGTGGGAAAAATTCACGAAATTCATTGCAAAGTTGTGCTGCTAAAGTTTTATTGTGCGCTATTACTAATGTTGGCTTGTTCATTTTTTGAATTAAATTTGCCATTGTGAAAGTCTTTCCACTTCCTGTTACACCTAATAGCACCTGTTCTTTTAATCCCTCTGAAAAACCTTCAACAAGTTTGTCTATTGCCTGAGGTTGATCTCCTGAAGGCTTATATTTTGAAACTAATTCAAACATATTCTCTCCTATTTTTATTCTTCAACAAAAACATCTTCGCAGTGGAATTTAATCCCTTTTTTATTCATTTTATAAGCTTCTCTTTGAAATTTAACCATATCAGAAGGAAGTTTATTTTCATCAACCCATATTAGTTCACTTGCCTTATCAGGTTCATTTATTTTAATTTTTCCTTTATAATTTTTAAATTCAAAATAAACATCATAATAAGGTCCATGAATCTTGCTTCTTCTCATGTCCACAAAACTATCAACGATATCCTTTTTATCAACATCTATATCAAGTTCCTCTTTTGCTTCCCTAGCAACTGCCTCATAACAATTTTCACCGACATCAATATGACCAGCAGGAAAGGCTAAAAAACCATTATATTGAACTGTTCCATTTCTTCTTTGTAATAAAACTTTTCCATCTTTTTTCAATATTATGTAAACGCAAGAGGCAAATTTTTCTTTATCCATAATAATCTCCTAATATATATAAAGATTATATCATAAATTATAAAAAAGAGAAAACTTTTACTTAAATATGGCTTTTAAAATAATTCCAAAGACAAAACTGACGGTGGCTAAAAACATACTTCTTAAAACAAGCATAAACAATGCTTTCTTTTGTTTTTTTGAGTCTGCCAAATATGTTTGTCCTTTTTTCTTCAATTTAACGCAATAATAATATCCATTTTTGCTGTCAGAGACAACAAAATCAATATAGTTTTGTAAAGATAAACTTGCCATTATTTCATCAATTTCACTTACAGATAATACAACTTTGTTACATATCTCTTTTGCAATATCATGTGGAGAAACAAGATATGTCTTTTTATTTGCACATATCTTACACAGGTATTTTAGCACAAGCTTTTCTTTTCTATCAGGCATAATTCTCCTTAATTTATTATTTCCTATTATGTGCATTTTAATTAAATGTATAAAGATGAATATTAAACAAAAAATATATTAAATGCTTGATATAAAATCAAAACTTGTCTTAAAAATATTAATTAAGGAATGTCCTAATGGCTCTTACAACATAGTTGATGCAAAGGACATTATTTCTGCCATGCCTAATAAATATAAAATAGATTTAGATGGTCTTGAAAATATTTTAATTTATCTTGAACGACAAGAATTTATATCTATAAAATATGATGACGATGAAGTTTATTGTTTATGTGTTTTGCCTTACGGAAATGAAATTTTAGAAAATGAGGCAAATCAAAAAAGAGAGGATAAAAAATCCTCTCATCTTTGGCTATTTTTAATAGTAAATTTTATAACCTCTTTTTTTGCGGGGTTTCTTGGAGTAATTCTTGCAAGTATTCTAAACCTTCACTGAAAATTCTTTGCATAGAGTGCTTTTCCATGCTATATATTCCATCTTTTCCAACAACAAGCGAATCTAGGAGTTTACAACCTGAAAAGTTGAAAACTCCTTTTAATTTTTCATAAGAAATTTCGTCTTGTGTTGAAGCCTTACAAGATCCTTCAGGATGGTTATGAACTAAAAACACTGCTTTCACTTTATATGTAGAGATATATAAAGCAATATCGCGTAACTCTATTCTTACCATATCTAAAGAGCCTCTTGCAAATCTTCTTCCTTTAACAACCTCGCCAGAAGAATTTACACCAAAAAGATATAATTCTTCTTCCATGCGATAACGAAGAAGTTGTTCAATATAGTCATAGAAATCACCTAAAGTTTTTAAACAATCTTGAGTATTTGATTTTTGTAAAGTGTAGTAGTATAAAATTTCTAATAGCGAATGGAGCTTTTGAGAGGAGGTTTTACCCATCCCCTCAACTTCCATTAAATCTTCAACAGAAGCCTCTAAAATAGTGGCTGTATTATGAAACCTTTCAAGCAAACGATGAGCAAGAGGATTTACGTCACCTCTAGGGAAGATATAGAAAAGTATGAATTCAAGTGCCTGAACATCGCTAAGGTTATCAAGTCCAACTTTATAAACAGTTTCAATCAACCTTTTTCTATGTCCCTCATGAATATTTTCCTTTTCCATTATGTTCTCCTAGTCAAATCTTCTGTTGGTATTTTTTGTTGATACCCGGAAGAAAGATTAAACATTTTATTAAATAAATCATAAATATCACTTTCAGTATTTGCAACACGTGTGGTCTTATATAATTCCTTTCCTTCATAACTAACATATTCTATAAAGCGCTCATTTCCCATTTCATCCCAAGAAACTCTACCATTATTCGTTTTATTGAAATAAGTTATTGCTCCAAAACCATTTCTTCCTTTAGCTCCGCTCAATGAATTAAATCCATTTTCAGAGTGAGTATTTATTTTTCCTGTATTTTCTATATAAAAACCAACAATGGTTCCCTTTTCTCCACCTTGAGCTCCACTTCCTTGTTCTTTTGGAACCATATTACTAATTGTTCCAGAATCTATAGCATCTTCATTATTTGCAAGTACTTTATACTCTGTCTTAAATATTAGATCTACTCCTTTATTTGAAGATCTACCACCACTAGCATTTCCACCAGAACCTGTAATCAAAATTCCATTACATTTAATTGATAATGAACTAGACGCATTATTTATTAAATAAATACTGCCTCCTGAGTCTCCTGATTGTCCATTATATTGATCTACTCCAATATCTTTAAAAATACCATTATAACCATCTAATGCCTTTATAACACCGTAAATGCTTGAATTTTCGCCATCAATACTAAGACTTGAATTAAATAGATACAAATCATTGAGACCGTTTCCATCCATTCTTGCATTGTTAATGTTGGTATATATATTAGCATTTTTTAATTTTATGATATCACCTTCATTTGCATTTACTAAAGCTCCTTTATTACTATTTGTAGTTTTATAGTTGACAACAGCACCATAAAACGACAAATCATTAGCTGTTAGTGAATTTATGTTGCCAGAAATAAACAATGATTTATTATAAACTTCACCAAGAATATTAATATTTTTTATATAACTATTTCCTGTTACACTTTTTAATAATGGAGAATTATAATATGACAAATAATATCCATTACCAACTATATTTATATTTTCAGTTAATATAAATCCTTCAGTTTCTGCAACATTTGTAAATGATATATCATTGGTCAATATAATTGTCAATGCTTCAATTTTATTTTTACCTTCACTACCTATAGTCACATCAAAATCTTTAATGTTTGTTGGCATCTTATACTGAATTGTAAAATAAACATTAGAGTAATGCAAACTAGAATTCAAGATGATTGTGAATTTTGAACCATCTCTGTTATAAATAAATGGATTTTTCGCTGAAGAAACAGTTATGTTAAAGTTCTTCATATCATCCTCACTCAAAGTTATAGATAAATTCTTTGATAGTTCATTATACTCATCAAAATGATAACTTTTCCAATTATATATCGCTAAAGAAATTCTAGAATATACCGATTCACCATCCTCAATACTATAATTACTCTTAAAATTATAAGAATTATCGCTTATATAAATATAATATTCAGAACTGATACCCTGTATTAAATTTTCAAAATTATCATAAGAACTTATTTTATTAAATTCTTCTTTTGTAATATATCTATCGTATACACCTCCAGCAGAACCTGTTCTAGGAGATAAATATATTTTATCTGGCAAAGTACCTACCCCTTCTATATTTTCAACTTGATCTCTACCATCAAAATATTGATAATATGTTGTTCCATTAGGTCCCTTTTCCAAATCAAGGAAAGGAACTCCTTGGTCATCTGAAAATGTATATGTAATAATGGTTTGTCCATTTTCATTTGTTGTTTCCGATTTACTTTGCTCTATGAAAATAGTAATATCTCTATATATAAGCTGTCCTACATTTGGAACCGTATTCTCTTTTGCATTAGCTAATTGCTTTATGCTATTTAAACTAACATTGCTTATCTTATTATCGGTTGTTCTAGAGATAGTTTCAGACAAATAATAGATTTGTCCGTTTTTCTCTAATACAACACCAAAACTATCTAGGTCGTCACTTTCTAATGTATAAGTTGCAAATACACTTGAACTAAACCTTATATTCTTAGTAAAAGTAGTGCTTGAATATATTGTTGTAGATGTATTAGCCCCAACTGAAATGTTACCACTACTATAATTTTTAGAATTGTCTGTTGCATCTAAATTAATTACAGAAGGTGTGTTTTGCATATTCCTAAATTGAATACTTGTTATTTTAATATTTGCAGTTTGAGTAACTCTAAATGAAACGCTTCCATAATAAACTTCCACACCATTTAATGTAAATTTATAATCACTCAGACCTGCATGATTAGATTTAAATGAAGCTTTTGCATAATTTCCATTATTAGTAATTTGAATATTACTATTATTAGATGTCCAACTGAAGTTAGTATAACTATAACTATAAATTATTTGTGCAATACTTGAATTTGACGTAGACTTGACTGTAAAGCTTCCATCCATACTGCCTGTTGATAAGTAGTTAATATTTTCAATAGTATCACTAAAATCATTTACAATATACTCTAATTGATTTCTAAAATAATCATTAATTGAAACAGCTAACATCTCTTCTTTGGTTGTATTAGTTAAAGTAATCTTGTTATCTACTATTCCTAATGTGAAATTATATCCACCAATCATTATGCTTGTTTTAGAACTATTTAATCCATATTGATTTGTGCTTGAATCAAAACTGAATAATAAATTTGATCCTTCTCTTATTAAAACATCTTGTCCCAAATCACCCAAATCTACTATGAATTTATGTTCAGCACTTGTTATGTTTATAACACTATTTCCAACAACTATTTCAACATAATTGCTTAACTGTGTTGCTTTATTCCCATCAATAGGATCAGTTTCAACTATAAAATTAGTTAAAATATAATTTTTTATATTATTTTTTAATATATCCAATTCTTCGCTATTTACATTAATATTGCTAAATGTAAATTTTAAATTGTTATTTTCCAATTCCAATGCAAATGGATAAATATTTTCACCAATTTTAATAGAATATTGTTCTATGTTTGTATCGTTTAAATTCCATGTTCCATCACCACTCATTATTTCAGAAGAATATACATAATTAGCTATATTATAATTTATTCCATTTATATTATGTAAAATTTTATATCCCAATTCTCCTTCATTAATTTTAACACTTTTATTTCTAAACACTATACTAAAATTATTATTATATTCTATAGTATTAGTTTGTGTAATATTTAATTCAGTTGGTTTTATTGTTGATCCTAAATTTAAACTTTCATTTTTGCCAGTAGAAGGAATATTCAATGATGATGATCCACTTCCCTTTTCAGAAAATGTTAAATCTTTATAATTTGTTGTAGAATAATCTCTATAACGAACATAATATGTTTTATTACTGAATTTATCTTTTATTAATTTTACAACATTTTTATTGAAATTATATGAAAGAGAATCTCCTTCAGCAAAATCATCTACCTTATTTACAAAATAACTTTTATAAGATGTCGCATCTTGAAGATTTGCATTTGGTATATATATAAGAATGTTTGGTTTGTTAGTATCATAAGCAAAATAAATATATGAGTCATCTTCTGGATCGTCTGGTGCATTATCATTATCTTTAATATTAGATTGAGCCAAATTATAGTAATAATTCTTACTTGATAATCTTACAACACTTAATCCATTGATTGTATATCCATTTAGTATCCATGATTGTATATTGGATGATAATTGACTATCATAAAAACCAAATGAATTATCATTAATATATACATAATTGAATTGAGACATATCAAAAGTTAATTTTTCTTCATAATTTAAAGATAATTTTAACTGTAAGTCCCCAACCAATTCTTCTGTGCTTGTTACAGTATAATTAACAATTATATTCCCTTCATCTGTATTTGCTTCTTTAATACTATTTAATATTACAAAAATTTCTTGATCAGGATTATTATCGTTAATAATTTTAGCAGTTAACGTATAATATGAAGAATTATTTATAAATGGCAATGATGAAACAAAGCTTCCTGATGTGCTATATACACCTGCATTAAACACTGTATTTTGATTATTTTGATCAATAAAACGATATTTTTGGTCTGCTATTTGTACAGGTGCTTTATCTAGATTTGTTGTTTCATTACTTCTGCATTTTTCCTTTATTTCTGTATTTTCATTTACGTATACCGTATCATTAAAATCTAAATTCATAGAACCATATTTACCAAAAATATTTGTTTTGCCAAAATATTTAGAATAAATATTGACATGTGAAGTATAGTTCTCTTCAATGTTCAATTCTGTAGCTCCATTAGAATCACTACTACGAGTAAAATCATCCCAACCTGAAATTGCTAATCCTTTATGTCCTCCATAGAAATACCATTTAATTGAAATAGTACCTTTCAAAATAAATGTGCTTGGCAATCCTAACTGATCATAAGATGTAACTATCAAATCATCACTTCCAACAGCAGCATATTTTTCAGCGCTATCATAAGGGCTTGTTTTTTCTACTATTGGGTTTTTCAAATAAATTCTTGTAAGGATTTTGCTTCTCCAAATTTCCCAGTGAAAAACTCCTCCTTCCTTAAATTCATGATAACCTGGCATAGAAAAACTAACATTATCAGTCATTGATTTTTTTATTACATCATTCCAACTCCAACTATAGATTTCATCATTGATATTTAATACTGAACCATTATTATAAATAGTTGTAGTATCAATTTCCTGCTCATCTTGTTTATTAGATGTTAAACGAACTTTAGAATCACTAATTTCTCCTGTTATAACATATCCAATTCCATAAGCATAAACATTTCTAACATTACTTTGTCTTAAAACAAGATCTCCTGAAAAGTCATCATAAGGATCTTTTAATTCTTTTACACTTTCAGAACTAGTGTCTGGTGTTGAATTTGTTCCTTCCCATGTCCAAGAAAGTGTAGGATCTTTACCTAAAGCTTCTACTGTTCCTTCATTATAACAATTTGTTATAGTGGTATTTCCTCTTGTGTGTCCATAAGCTATTATACCTGCGGCATAAGAACTATATGCTCCACTATTTCCACCATCATTAGATTTGTTGCCTGCCTTAATCATTCCTGCATTATAACTGTTTGCTATCAATAATTCTTGTGCATTAAATCCGACAATACCACTAGATACATAACGACCTGGGGTTGATAATTGAGTTGTAGAGGTGCCATAGCCTGATATTATTGATGCAGTATTATAACTATATTGTATCTCGTTGCTAGTTTGATTTGATAATAAGTTCATATCATAACTGTCAATAGACCCTACAGAACCAACAATTCCTCCTACATAATTAGCCACAATGACATTCTTGATGCCATTTGTATAAACATTTATTGGACCATAATTAGAACTATAGAAGATCTTTCCACCATTCATTAAACCAATCAAACCACCAACTTTTATTTGATTTTTTATTCCTAAAGATGCAACATTAATATTGGTCATATTTGTAACGGTATTAACAAAACCACCATTTAAAGAATTTGCCAATCCTCCAAAATAATTTTGTTTTCCAGTCAAATTGCCTGATAAAGTCATGTTGGATACTGTTGCAAATTTAATTTCATGAGCAAGCAAACCATTTCCATCTTCAATATTAGCATTTGTCAATCTCAAATTTCTAATATAGATCTTGCTTACTTCATCATCATAAGTTGAGTTCTTTATTGAAATTGAGCTATCGCTACCTATAGAACTAAATAAACTATGTGTTAATCCTGATATTGTTTTTTCTTGTCCATCAAATTTGCCAGTAAATGATGTTTCTGTTGTCCCGTTTTGAGCACTGCCAATTGGTCCGCTTAAAACATTTTCATCCGTAATTTGTTGTAAATCAATATCATACATTAAGATATAATTTTTATTTAATCCAATGTTTTCAATATTAGAAAGAACTCCGGCATTTGGAATCATGTAGAATAAACTATCACTTTCTATATTTGTTGTGTTTTGATTATTATTTAATCTTTTATATGTGGTTTCTATAACATAGTTATCGTAACCATTATTAGCTTTACTGTTAGTTGACTCTATAGTTGCATAAGATGACAATCTTAAATATCCATATTTTAATGTAGGATAATTATAATTAAAATCTATTGATTTAGACCATGGATTATAATTAATATCCTCAAATATAGCAGCTGCAGTATTATCTTCTTTACTTGTTGCATAAAAATCTTTTGTAAATTTCTTAGTGCCTAATTCTATACCACTATAAATAGTAGCCCCTTCTGTGTTATATGTAATGTTATTTATATCTCCTACTTTATCATCTGATATGTGAACATTTAAGGCATTTGCATCATAAAATGCATTCTTTAAGTTATATGTATTAAATGATTTATTAATTCCAAAAGCAGAGAAAATCGTGTTTTTATCAGGGGTATCGCTTTCCTCTGTGTAATTATTCCAATCTATTTTGGTTATTGTATATGAATCTAAAATAGATGTATAATCAGCACCATTAGTAAATGCATAGATATTTGCATTATTATAAGTTGTTAAAGATCCTGTTGCATAAGTATTCTCTATTAATTTATTTAATATTTTATTGTCCTTATTGCTTAATGAGACAATTCCATATACATTTCCATTTTCCTGTGCTCTGTAAACAATGTCAACTGCAGTAGAACAATCAAATATTTTTCCTCCAGTCATGTTTCCAATCAAACCAGAAACATTTGCTTTGTTTGAAGTTACACTTAACACATTTGTAGTTCCATCACTATTTTCTTGTGTTTTTTCAATATAACTTCCAACATCAATAGATCCCTTAACTTGAGAAGCATAAACTATTGCTTGATCAGAAAGTTCACTAATGAGTCCTGCATAATAAACATCGCTTAAGGCTTCATCAATTTTTATATCAACATTTAAAACAATGCCTGAAACTATTGAATAACCAGAAAGTTTATTGATAAATGCACTTGCACTAGTATTATTAAAGTTTAACTGATCTCCACAACCTATTAAAGCTACATTCAAATTATTTTCAAGTGATAGAACTATTTCTTCCAATGATTTATCACTTAAGCTGAAACTAGAACCAAATACATAATATTGAATTCCGTTGAAACTTGCAGAACTATTTATTGTTTTATCTTCTATTTCTATAGGATTAAGTTTTAATCCCTCTTCAATAGTAACTTCTCCTAAACTTCGTTTTATTGTTTCTACTATTCCTTGAGATGCTTCTGCATAATCACCATATCCATAATAAGAATTTATGTATTGTTCACTTGTAGGATATGTGTTTACATAACCAATATCACTACCTTGATCATCTACTGAAAGAGCTACATTATGGCTATAGTAGTTTTGCGATCCTAAAGTATTTGAATTAGGAACTCCCTTTCCAAATAAAGCATGCGCTGTTTCTTGGGTATTTTCATATCTTGAATTGTGAGATGTAACTAAAGAGTAGTTTTCGTTTGTTCCAGTATAATCAGCAAGAGAAGTATTACCAACCAAACCACCGAAATCATATTCACTTAAAGCTTTCAAATTTTCATCATATTGAACGAAAACATCTCCATAATTATAGTTGTTTGAAAGTTTTATTTTTGCAGAATTTGCAGAATTTGATATGTTAACATATCCTAAACTACCTCCAGCTGTAACATTAGCATCATTACTGTTTGAACCTAAAACTTTAAATACTCCACCAAATGATGTGTTTGAAATACTTAATCCACTATCATCTATAGTTAAAGCTACAGCTTTAGTATAAGAACCAATGATTCCGCCAAATTTAACATTATTGCTGTTTGAGAATAATCCACCATCATAGCGAATAAGTTCTCCACTTCCTAAACCTTCTACGCTAACTGATTTAGATTCATCTACTCTTCCTACTATTCCTCCAACATTCACATCAGAAGTTGTTGCAATGACAAGGAAGTCCGCACTAGACATTATTTTACCATTAATATCAATACGATTTACAGAGGCTGAAGCATATCCAACTATAGATCCTATGTTTATAGATGGTTTTTCTTGTTCTTCTTTTCCTTCAATACGGATTGAATTTCTTGAGTTTATAGTAGAATCGTTTATATAAGTAGTAGAAGCAGTTCCTGTGAATGAGAATTGTGCATTTGTCTCTCCAATAACAACACCAACATTAGCATTAGCAACTTTTACAGTTCCATTATAGCTTGATGTTTTGAGATCATTTTTATTTAATTTAACATAATCTATACCATCATCAACTATTTCAAAATTAATTGAATTTAATTCTGATAATTTTACTGCTCCTCCATTATTAGACCCAATAATACCACCAGCAACCAAGTTTCCTATGCTTAAGTTTGTATT
>CALWRN010000050.1 GCA_944383975.1 uncultured Clostridia bacterium
ATTTTTTATCTGCTTTTGTTTAAACAATTTTATATAATTTAAAAATTTTTCATCTTAACTCATTTAAATATATCTAAAAAAAACGCACCAAAAGGAATTTGGTTCGTTAAAAGAATTAATGGCGGGAAGAGAGGGATTTGAACCCTCGCGCCGGTTTCCCGACCTACAGCCTTAGCAGGGCCGCCTCTTCGACCTCTTGAGTATCTCCCCATTTTTTTAGTCTTTTAAAGTTTAACATACCTTTTATTATTTTGTCAATCTTTTTCTTTATTTTCTTTATTTTATATTTTATAAAAAAAGAGAGATTTATTCTCTCTTATTTTATTCCTTCTATTCTATATACATAATAGTTTTCATTCGTTTTCCCGTAGGCATAACTGAATGCAAAGCTTTGTGTACTATAAGTATAGCAACCATAATTTGAAAATTGTATTTTATCCAATGTTACTGGGATTGCATATTTCAAGAAATTCAGTGATTTCATATTTGTTGAAACGCTCATCATTGTGAAATCAGTTCGGTTTCTGTCTGTTATTTTTATAAAATCTTGGCACTCATAAGAGTTTACATATCCAAATAATCTTAAATATCTATATGGTAAAAGGTCAATATTAAAAGTGGTCCCGCCCACGGCGCCTGCTGTTACTCCACGATTTATTGCAGGATCTTCGCTTCTCATATCATATAAAACATCAAAGTCTAGAGAATTTCCACTAGAGACATTTCCTAGTTGTGATTTAATAGAGTTGATTTCAGCTTTCAATGTTTCTATTTCATTTAAGGTTGTAGTGTTATTATTTTCAAGGCTTGTAAGTTTATTGTTTAGTGTATTTACCGAAGAATTAACATCAGTTTTTAAAGAAGTAATTTCAGAAGCATTCTGATCTGTTAATAAACTTATATTTGTGATTGAATTTGATAACTGAGAAATATTTTCGTTAATAACCAAAATTTGATTAGATAGCTCGGTTTGTTTGGTGCTCATATCATTGACATAATTAGCTAAACCATTATGTGAATTTAGCAGTTTAGAGTAGTTATCAATAATTCCTTCAACACTTTTTTGAATGGCAACAACATTGCTGGAGAGTGTTGAAATTGTTAGATCTTGATCACTTAAAGACTTTTCAAGTGTTGAAACATCTTGTTTTAGGGTTAAAATAGAATTGCTTATGTCAGTTATATCAAAACCAGATAAATTTTCAATATTTTCTTGTAGTTTTGGGATTGTAAACCTGTTTAAATACCATAATTCTTTTTTTAATTTTTCTACATCGTGAAATATATTAATCATAAAAAACTCCTTAGTCTAATTTTACTAAAGAGTTTTTTTCTAAACAATATTTACTGCCATTAATTTTTCTTTTTTGTTTTTTTGATAAATACAATTGATAAAATAATAGTTACACATGCTGCAATTATAGAAATTCCTACTATAAGTAAAGAACTTATACCATCAGGACTTATATCTGCTGATTTTAAATATCCATTGTAAAGACTTCCATCTTCAAGGACTAGTTGTACTGAAGTAAAATCATTTTGATCACCAAAACCATTATATATAAATATTCTTTGACCCGATGATGCGGTATATTGTGTTGGCTCTTTGTTAATATCATAAATAATAGTGTTATCATTTCTGACACTTCCATTAAAGACTGGATAAACTATTTGTGATGAATTGTCAGTTAAATAGTATTTATAAATCCAGCCTTGAATTTTTTGTTCGTCATTTGTAGTTACAAGAATAAAATCAGAATCTTCTTGAATAACATTGACTTTATCATTATGGTAAAGAATAACATTTTTTTCTTCAACCTGAACCTTTTCAGAAGAAAAGGAAGGGGCTGAATATAAATAGCAATATGATGCAATAATAACAGCCTCAGTGTTTGCAGAATAAGAAAGTAATGGAGAAAATAATAATAAGAAACTTAATAATAATTTCATACTAAAATTATTTATCAATTTTATTATTTTGTCAAGTCTTTAAACGTATGATATTGAGGATAAGAGTTATCCACATTTTTAAAACATTGTGGATAAAATGTGGATAACTCTGTGGATAACTTTATTTAATCAAAGAAAAATGCTAGAAATTATAGAAAATATCAATAAAATTGGTAAAAAAATTATAAAAATCTTTATTTTTTTGTTTAGTTTATTTTGTTTAGTTTATATTATATAAAAGAGATAGCATGTTTATCTTATAAAATAAAAAATGAAAATATTTATAAATTTGCAACTATTTTGGAGTGGGAGAGAAAAAAACAGGTTTAATATTTGATAGTTAAAGTTATTTTGCGTTTGTATGGGATTGACTTTTTGTTAAAATATGATTATACTATATAAATATGGAGGAGAGAAAAATGAAGAGAATTGATTTATTAGAACAACCATTTTATCGTGACGTTGCCCAAGTGATGATTGCTTTGCAATATAGTGTTTCTGATTATAATAAAATATGGGTTGATTCTGAATACGCAAGAGAAAAACATAAATATTGGTTAGAAGAGGTTGGAAAAAGTATAAATCCACAAACTATTAAAGCTATTCAGGAATTTAAAAAAAATAATGAAGAAGCTTTAAAAGACAACCCTTTGATGGAAGGACTTTTAAATCTATATTTAAATGTGCCAAAAGAAGAAAATGAAGAAGTTTATAAAAAACTTTATGAAGATTTTCAACAACTTCAAAGAAAATATCCTTTTCAAGACAATATGGCAAATTATTTTGATTTAGGTTGCAGATTGATTGAAAGTAGTATGGGACGTGTTTGCGATGTTACAGTTATATATCCTATTACTTTATATACAGCATATGTTGAAAATGGCGGGAGAGATGACGATCACCGTTATGGATATCTTTTCCCTGTTCAAAGATTGACTGAAAATGAAATTAGGAAAATGTATAAAGAAGTGCCTGAAGCATTTAAAAAGATAAATATTAGTCTTTTAGATGATGTGCTTAGGGAAGACGATGAAGAAAAAGAGTGATCATAAAAAGCCAATATTAATTTGGCTTTTTATTTATGTATAATTTCAAAAAAAAATATTATTTAACTCCATAAGTATTTTAATTTTGTTTTAGTTTTAAAAATTTTAATATATTAATCACAATAAATTTAAAAATTCAAGTTATATAAGCAAAATGTATTTAATAAAATATTTTGATGAAACTTAAATTTTTAACAATAAAGAAGAATACATTTTATATTATTTTGCTATGTTTAATTTTAATTTTTTCTATGGTAGGTGTTTGCTATGCAGTAAAATCAACTTCTTCACCAAAAGGGCAATATTGTGTGGTTATTGATGCAGGTCATGGTGGAAGAGATGGTGGGGCCGTTGGAACTTCAACAGGTATTACTGAAAGTGAACTAAACTTAAAGTATGCACTTCAACTTCAAAGTTTGTGCGAAGATTTTGATATTGAAGTGGTGATGACAGGAAGTAGTATGAATGGATTATATGATGAGAATGCTTCAAACAAAAAGAAAAGTGAAATGGAAAAAAGAAAAAAAATTATAAATGAAAGCAATGCAGACTTGATGATCAGTATTCATATGAACAGTTT
>CALWRN010000051.1 GCA_944383975.1 uncultured Clostridia bacterium
GAAGCATAAAAAGTATATTTATTTCTAGCTTGGCTTTCTCCAGCAAAAGCTTCCATTAAATTTTTTTCTGTTTTAGTTCCTTTAAGATCTTTCATTGTTAACCTCCATGAACATTATAACATAAACATTATTTTAAACAAAATCTTTTTCAACTTTTCATTTTCCGATTTTTTATTAAAAGGTATTTTGTATTTTATATTCATTTATTAATTAAATTATATAATAATTCATATGCACTATACTATTTTTTCCCATTACTAAGCATATGTATAACATTATTTATTAAAATTGTTCCACGTGAAACAATTTTCTTCTGACCTTAAATCTTCTTGAATGTTCCACGTGAAACAATTAATTAGATAATATTGAGAATAGAAGTGAGCTTTGTATTAAAATGTTTCACGTGGAACATTTTTAGAATTCCTGTTTTTAAATAATATACCTTACTTACTATAATTTATCTTACTTTATAACTTTTAAAACTATTTTATTTATTATATTAAAAATATAATTTAAAACGTATACTCATAAAAAAACAACTGATTCATATGCACTATACAATAAAAACGAATTAAAAATATTTTTTAAGTGTTTTTTATATTTGTATTTATACACCGTGATAGATTAGTAAATAGCATACTTGTATTTTGTTATAACAGTATTAAGATTTTACAACTATTTAATCGTTTATGAAATTTACAAAAATTTTTATTCTTGATTTTTTATTTTTCTTTATTTACATTATATTAATTTACTACATTAAAAAAAATATCAAATCCATTTAATAATTGTATTTTTATTGTTGCACTATTAATAAAATAGACGCAAAAAATGGTCATTTTTAGATGAATATTTGTTCATTAAAAATATTTTGTATTTTTGCTTAGTGCATGAAATAAAAAAGAGAAGGACTTTTTTATCCTTCTCTTTTTACTGTTTTTATATTTTATTGGTTTGGGTGTCTTTTATTATAATTTCTCAAATCACCTAATGTTATTTCTTTTTTCTTTAATAATTCAATCATATCAGCAAGACGGTCTAAATCATCTCTTGAATAATAATCAATGTAAATTCTTCCTTTATTATCGTTTCCAATTGCTGAAACCTTTGTTGCAAATACTCTTTGCATCTCATTAATCAATTCTTTTAATTCTAATGATTGTTCTTTAACCTTTGTGCTTGCATTCTTTGGTGGATTTAAATAATTTCTAACTGCCTTTTCTAACTCTCTTACTGACATTTTTCCATCAGCTGCTTGACGCGCTAATTTAATTTGTTGTGTTGTATCGTCTACTACAACTAAGCTTCTAGCATGTCCGCTTGATAAGCGTCCATCTTCTATCATTTTTATAACATCTGGATATAAAGATAACAATCTTAATGTGTTTGCAACGCTAGAACGACTTTTTCCAATTCTGTCTGAGACTGTTTCTTGCGTTAGATTATACTCGTCCATTAATTGCTTGATAGCTCTTGCGGCTTCAATTGGATTTAAATCTTCCCTCTGAAGGTTTTCTATCAATGATATCTCTTTAATTTGCTTCTCTGTATAATTTTTTATAACTACAGGAACTTTATCCAACTCTGCTAAATTGGCAGCTCTCCATCTTCTTTCACCTGCAATAATCATATACTTATCATCATCAGTTTTTGTTACTACTAATGGTTGAATTATTCCATGTAATTTTATTGAACTAGCAAGTTCTTGTAAAGCCTCTTCATCAAAATGTTTTCTTGGTTGGTTTGGGTTTGGATATATCTTTTTTATATCCATTTCTGTGATACCACTATCATTTTTTGCATTCTTTTTATTTTCTTGATTAGTTATTATTTGATTACTTTCTTCTTCATATAAGCCAAAAAGAGACTCCAATCCTCTGCCTAAACCTTTCTTTTTATCCATTGTTTCTTACCTCTCTTAATTTAATTTTTGTATCTTTAGTTATCGTTTTATATTTCACTTTATTTCTATCCAAAAACTCTTCTGCTAAAGATAAATAAGCATCTGCCCCTTTAGAATTTGGTTCATAAATTAAAATTGGCTCTCCATGACTTGGCGCCTCAGCAAGTCTTATATTTCTTGGAATGTATGTAAAGAACACTTTTTTACCAAAGAATTTTAAAATTTCGTCACCCACTTGTGTTGTTAAATTAGATCTTTTATCCTTCATTGTCATAACAACACCTTCAATATCTATTGATGGATTTAAATGAAATTTTATTAATCTTATTGTATTCATAAGCTGAGTTATTCCCATTAATGGATAATACTCGCATTGCATAGGAATTATAACACTATTACATGCCGTTAAAGCATTGACAGTTATTAATCCTAATGATGGAGGACAATCAATCATAATAAAATCATAATCGTCTTTAACTTGATCCAAAATTCCTTTTACAATTTTCTCACGTTGTGGCATTTGAACCATTTCAATTTCTGCACCTGCCAAATCTACTGTAGATGGTATAATATCTAACCCATCAATAAGAGTTGGTAAAATAACCTCTTTAACATTTGCATCGCCAGAGATTAAATCATATATTGTTTTAAGATCATTTTCTTTATCAATTCCTAATCCACTTGTTGCATTGCCCTGAGGATCCATATCTAGTACTAAAACTTTTTTACCCATTGCGGCAACATATGCAGCCAAGTTGATACAAGTCGTTGTTTTTCCAACTCCACCTTTTTGATTTGCAAAAGCTATAATCTTTCCCATATAAACCTCATTTATTTACATATATATAATAACATAAATTTAATTAAAATTTAAGTCTTTTTTGTTTTTTTTATTTAATTATTTTTAAAATTTCTACATTAATTCTGTAAAAAAGACAAAATTTTCTTTTTTTATACATTTTTTTATATTTTTTACTATATTTTTTTACAATTTTAATAAACATAATTTCTTTATTGTTATAAATTTTATTTACTACTTGGAATTTATATTAAAATGGATTATAATATCTTAGTAAATTTAAACTGAGGAATAAAATGGAAAATTTTGATGCTATTGTTATTGGTGCTGGACATGCTGGTTGCGAAGCAGGATTGGCACTTGCGCGAACTGGAAATAAAACTTTATTACTAACACTGAGTCTTGATGCAGTGGCTTTTTTGGCATGCAATCCTTCTATTGGTGGAACTGCTAAAGGGCAACTTGTCTGTGAAGTTGATGCACTTGGTGGTGAAATGGGAGTTAATACAGATAAGACCCTTATTCAATTAAGAATGCTTAACAGTGGCAAAGGCCCTGCAGTTCAATCTTTAAGAGCTCAAGCTGACAAAATTGAATATCATAACCAAATGAAGTTGACTCTTGAAAAAACAGAAAATCTATTTTTAAGACAGGGTGAAGTTGTAGATATAAAAGAAGAAGGAAATATAAAAATTGTTACAACAGCTGTCGGTCAGCAATATTCTGCAAAAGCCATTGTATTTGCAACAGGGGTTTATCTTAAAAGCCGTATCATAATAGGTGATTGGACAAAAGATTGTGGTCCTAATGGTTTTTCAAACGCTCAAAAGTTATCAGATAGTTTATCAAATTTAGGAATAGAACTGCTTAGATTTAAAACAGGAACACCTGCAAGAATAAATGGAAGAAGTATTGATTATTCTTGTCTTGAAATTCAAAGAGGTGAGGATAACATTCAAAATTTCTCATTTATAACAAAGCGTAAACCTAAAAATAAAGCAGTTTGCTATTTAACTTATACAAATCTGACTACTCATAAAATTATTACAGACAATTTAGACAAAGCTCCTGTATTTTCTGGATTAATTAAAGGTATTGGTCCTAGATATTGTCCTTCTATTGAAACAAAAATTGTTCGTTTTGCCGATAAAGAGCGTCATCAATTATTTCTTGAACCAGAATCTTTATCAACTAACGAAATTTATATCCAAGGTTTTTCAACCTCTATGCCTGTTGATATTCAGGAAAAAATGATTCATTCAGTAAAAGGGCTTGAAAAAGCAGAAATTATGCGTGATAGCTATGCCATTGAATATGATTGTATAGAACCAACTCAGCTTCTTCCTACGCTTGAATTAAAGGGGCATAAAGGGCTTTTCTTTGCTGGTCAGATAAATGGAACGTCAGGCTATGAAGAAGCCGCTGCGCAAGGAATTATTGCCGGTATAAACGCAAGTCTTTACATTAGAGGAAAAGAGCAACTTGTTCTTAAACGCAGTGATGGCTATATTGGTGTTTTAATTGACGATATTGTCACAAAAGGAACAAATGAACCTTATAGAATGATGACAAGTAGAGCTGAATATAGACTTTTCTTAAGACAAGACAATGCTGATTTAAGACTTACTGAAATTGGACGAAAAGTTGGATTGGTTGACGATAAAAGATATAGAATTTTTAAAAACAAACAAAAAAAGCTTAATGAAATCTTTAAATTAATTGAAACAAAATATAAGGTTGAACAAATTAAAGACTTATTCATTAATAACAATGAAAATTTGCCTAAAGAAAGCATTTCAGTAAAAGATATGCTTAAAAGAAGTAATATTGATGCCTTTAAAATAAATGACTTTTTGCACATATTTGATAAGTTTAGTTATGAAATAATAAATGAAATGAACATAATGGTTAAATATGAAGGTTATCTAAAACAACAACTTGAAGAAATAGAAAAATTTAAGAAAAATGAAAATACAATAATTCCAGAAGATTTTGATTATAAAAAATATCATGGTCTAAGGCTTGAAGCAAGTGAAAAGCTCTCTCAAATTAAACCTTTAAGTATTGGGCAAGCTTCAAGAATTTCAGGAGTTTCTCCTTCTGATATTGCCGTGTTAAGTGTTCTTATCAAAAAATTTAATGATGAAAAAAGGGCTTTAAAAAATGAAAGAAATGATTAAAGAAATTTTTGACAGTTACAATATTAAATTAAACGAAGTTCAACTTTCTCAGTTTGAAACATATTTAAATTTCTTAATAGAAGAAAATCAAAAATATAATCTTACAGCAATAACAGAACCAAAAGAAGTTATTATAAAACACTTTATTGATAGCGTATTGCCAGAAAAAGAAATTCCAAAAAACTCGTCTGTAATTGATGTTGGAACAGGGGCTGGGTTCCCTGGTGTTCCTCTAAAAATACTTAGAAGTGATTTAAAATTAACCTTGCTTGACAGCCTTCAAAAAAGAATAAATTTTCTTAATTCCCTTTTAGAAAAATTAAATATCAAAGATGTTGTTACAGTCCACTCAAGAGCAGAAGATTATGTTTTGCAAAAAAGAGAAAAATATGATATATCTCTTTCTCGTGCTGTTGCTTCTATCCCAACACTTGCTGAATATCTTATTCCATATGTAAAGGTTGGAGGATTTGCAGTAATGTATAAGGGGAGTAAGGTTGAAGAGGAAATTAATTTAGGCAGTAAGGCTATATCTGAACTTGGCGGAAAGATTGAAAAGGTTAATCACTACACTCTCTCTGAAGTTGAAAGCGAAAGAAATATAGTTTTTATTAAAAAAGTTCATCCTACAAATAAAAAATATCCTAGAGGGAAAAACCTTCCTAAAACTAAACCAATTTTATAAAAATAAAAACATATTAGTTTTTCTAATATGTTTTTTTATTAATAAACTATTATATAGTGAAATCATTTTTATTTTTTTATCGTCAACAAACTTTATATTTTTTCCATTTCATAATAATCATATTTTTTATTAATTTTATAAAAAATTTTGCAATTTTAATTATTTTTTTCATTAATTTTCTATATTTTTATTATTTTTTAACATTTTTATTTAATATTTTCTATTTGTTTTATTTTACTTACCTAGACAAAATTTTGAGAATATCAAATCTATAATTCTTTCGTTTTCACTTTCTCCTGTTATTTTACCTAATGTATTCCATAAACTTTTTATAAGCATTGCTATGATATCCATACTTTGAGATTTTGCATTATTGAGTTCATTTAATATTTTTTTACATTCTTTTAATATTTCAATTTGTCTTTCATTGATTATTATCATCTTATTATAATCAATTTCTTCATTAATTACGAGTTGATATATTTTTTCTTTTACATCTTCAATTTTATTTTCTTTTAATGCAGAAATTTCAATTTCATTCTCTTGATGATCAAGTTGACGCTTTATGTCTGATTTATTGACTAGCGTTATTACATTTTTATAATTTTTTAAAATTGAAATTATCTCTTTGTCATATTCATTAAGTTTACGGCTTCCATCAAGAATAAATAAAACTACATCTGCATTTTTTATTGTGTTTTTTGATTTTTCTATTCCTATTTTTTCAACTTTATCATCACTTTCTCTAATTCCGGCAGTATCTATAAAATTAAATCTTATTCCTTTATATGATATGCTTTCTGTCAAAACATCTCTTGTTGTTCCTGCAATGTCTGTTACTATAGCCCTATCTTCGCCAATCAAGGCATTTAATAAACTTGATTTACCAACATTTGGACTTCCAACAATCGCTATATTTATTCCACTTTTTATAAATCTTGCATTTTGCGAATCCTTAATAAATTCATTTATTTGCAATTCTATATTTTTTAAATTATTAAATATACTTTCTTTTGCTGATTTTTCAAATTCCTCTTCAGGATAATCTAATGTCGCCTCTATCTGCGCTAAACTTTCTGTTAAGTTATTTTGAAGTTGTTTTATTTTTCCTTTCAGTTTTCCTTCTGCTAAATTTAAAGAAGCCTTAAGCTCGCTTTCGCTTTCTGCATTTATTTCACCAATTATGCTTTCTGCTTCATCCAAACTTATTTTTCCATTTTCAAAAGCCCATTTGGTAAATTCTCCAGGTTCTGCCATGGTTGCACCATTATCAATTAAAGTTTGTAAAACTTTCTGTGACAATATTGTTCCACCATGAATTTGAAACTCTACTATATCTTCTCCAGTATAAGAATATGGTGATTTAAAATAAACCATCATACAATATTCTTTTGTTTTATCAGGAAAACTAAAATATCCTAAATACAGCATTCTTGGCTGAATTTTATCATAAGATAAAGATTTAGATGTAAATACTTTTTTTGCCACATCTAAACAACCTTTTCCACTCATTCTAACTATTGAAATTGCCCCTTTACCTAGTGGGGTTGATATTGCTGTTATAATTTTACTCATAGGTTTATTATAGCACAATACAATCAAAATTGAAACACATAAATTATCTATTTACAAATTAATATTATTATGTTAAAATTTCTTAAAGGAGTTTATATGAATACCAGTAAAGTAGATAAAAAAAGAATATATAAAACACTAGTAAAAAAATGTAGCAAATACACTAATAAGGCAGAAAAACATAGTTCTAAAAATCACATTCACAAAACAGAAAACTATACAAACAAAACAAACAATGCTATTTCTAATATTGAAACAATGGTTTTAAGTATGTCACCAAATGAAATACTTGATTTAAAAAATTCTTTGAAAAAAGAATCAGAAACTAAATTTGGAAAAGAAAAGGAAGTTTGCTTAAATGGTCTTGCTTATCTTGACTATTTCACAAACTGTCATTTAACTTCTTCTTACAATGAAGTATATGAAAACGAATGGACACAAGCACGCATGAGATTCCCTAAAACAGATTGGTTTCATTACTTGTATGATTTTAATTTTAACGACAAGCAAAAATCTTTTATAACAGATTATCTTTTAACTTGCGAAATTAATATGTTTTCTGAAAATATGAAAAGTGAATATAATAGAACAAGTCCTATCAACTTTTTTAGTTCTATTGATAACCTTGATCTCTTGTGTTTAAAAATTTGTGGCCCACTAACTCAAGAAGAAGATATGGGATTGAGCGATAGTGAAGAATTAAAAATATTAAATTTGCACGGAGAAAAGTGTCCTAATATTAAAGCATTATATGACCAATCTGCAAATAACAAATTAATTGCAAATAATGAAGAATATATACAATTTAATGAATTATTGTTAAGAATATTTACTGATATGAGAAATAAACCTTTTAAAGGAACAATTCAAACTTATGAATACAAAAATATTCAAAGATATGTTGAAAGAAAAATATCTCAATCAGTTAAAGCTTTAGAAATTGCTAAAGAAAATATTGAAGAATTAAAACTTGAAAATCAAAAGCTTGAATTACAACATCAACATTCACACGAATATGAAGAAGAACTTAGTATGTAAATTAGGAGGGGATTTATGGGAAAAACTGAGATTACTGTTCAAATTTATGATGATATAAACAATGTTAAAAAACATCTTAAAGATTTAGGTTATAAAGAAACTGAAGAATTTACTGGCAACGATTATTATTTTTCAACTTTAAATAAAAATCAAATTGGAAGTGCATCATATAAAGACTTGTTATCTTCTAGTATTATAGTAAGATCTTTTAAAACTAAAGGAAATCCTGACCTAAACAATTCTATGGTATTTAAAAATAAAACACTTGATGAAAATAATAATGTTATCAGCGAAGAAAAGATTTCTACAAAAATTGATAATTTAGAAAATACTCTTAAAATATTAAAATATTCAAACCTTAATAATTGGCTTAACTTAAGTCAACAAAACGCCTTCTATAAGTTAGGAGAAATTGTTATTACTGTAGGAACAGTAAAAGGGTTGTCTGGAAGTTTTATGGAAATAGAAGAATATGAAAGTATAAAAAATCTTTCTTCTGAAGAAAAAATTTCTAAACTATTAAAATTGGCAAAAAGTTTAGGCTTTAAAATTAGTGAAGATTATTCAATAAAAAAAGCTTATATGTTATTCAAACAACAAAATACTGAAAATGAAAATGTTTAACAAAAAAAAGAAGAAATTAAATTTCTTCTTTTTTTATTGATTATTCAGCTTCTTTAGGAAAAATTATTACATATCTATGTGGCTCTGTCCCTTTACTTAATGTTGTAACTCTATCATCATCTTGAAGGGCAGTATGAATAATTCTTCTATCACTTGGATTCATTGGATCAAGTTTAACATATCTTCCAGTTTTAACAACTTTTGATGCCATTCTTTTTGCAAGTTCAGTCAAACTGTCTGCTCTTTTTTCTCTAAATCCACCAATATCAAGTAATATTTTCTTATCTTGTTTTCCACTGACTATTGTAAGCAATCTTGAAATAGCATAAAAACATTCTCCACGATGACCAATCATATCTCCAAGGTCATCTCCAACCACAGAATATGTCACATATTTGTCATCATCTTTAACATTAATTTCTACAGTTTTTCCAGCTTTTTCAAAAAGACCTTTCAAAAATTCTATAGGTTCAACAATTTTTTCAACTCTGTCATCTTTTTTTTCTTCAGACTTCTCTTCAGGCTTTTCTTCGTTTGTTTCTTCGCTAGCCTTTTCGCTTTCTTCAGAAACATCTTCTTCCTTTTCGGTCTTCTCTTCTTTTATAACATATTCTTTTTGTTTAGCTTCTTCATTTGTTATAAATTTTTGGTGTTTTTCATATTTTTCTTTGGCATCATCAGAAATTGTTACCAAAACTTTGGCTTTTTTAAATAATCCACCTTCGTTTAATATTTTTATATCAACATCTTCTCTTGATGCCTTAAGTTCTATAAGTGCGTTTTCAATTGCTTTTTCAATATTTTTTCCTATTCCCTCAGCAGAAAGCATTTTTTCCTCCCTAATATTTATTTAAAATTTTCTAGAATAATCTACTGTTACTTTATCTTCTTCTTTTTTCTTTGTTTTATCAATAATTTTATCAACAATAAATAATTGTAATGGTGTCAATATTGTTGCAACAAGTTGACTTACAAGCATATAAATTGCAAATACACTATTGTAGAACAAAGCAAATATTCCAAGCAATACCGGAATTATAATTTGAACCCATTTTCCGTTTTGTTTAACAGGTGTTATACCTTTTTTCTTATTTTTGATTTTATTGTAAAGTGTGTTTACATACATTGACAACACAGCTACAAGAACACATAAAATAGGAAGAATATAATATCCATTAACTCTATTTTTTGCATCTTTTAAATCAACCATAAAGGCATTATAAATTTGCTCTTCACCTTCTTCAATGTTTGCTGATCCTATTTGACTTTTTAAAGTTCCATAATCAACTATTGAGTCTTGGAAAGGTGAGTCTGCAAACCAAATATTTTCTATCCAAAGAAAACTATCTTTATTTACATCATAAACATTTTCTATTCTATTCATAGCAACATTTTGAATTGCTTGTGAAAGATATAAAGGTTTATAAACAGGATTTCCTTCTGCATCAACAACTTGGTTTCCTTCTGCATCAAGTTCAGGTTGATAATTTTCTATTAATACAATTTCTTTTGAACCAATTTCTTCTCCTTCTTCATAAACAGGGAAAATCTTGTTTAAAATAGAAATTATATATTCATTTGATGTTATAATTGCCTCTTGTGGTTGTTCACCTTCAGGCGTTTCAGAAGGTGTTACGCTTTCGTCAACTCTGCTAAAATCAGTTGAATATTTACAAGTATAAACAACTTCGTTTTGCTCTCCATTTTTACGGACTAATGAAATATTTTGTTCTCCATTTTCTGGATTTATTTCAACTATAAATTCAAGATTTTCATAATCAGAAAATAAATCTTTTACTTCTGGGTTATTATAATCTCCATCATAATTGTTTACAACATATTCATTAACAACGTTTAAGCAGTTTTCATAATTATATTTTAAATTATCATAATTTGCACTAATTTTATAAGCTGCCATTGAGTTTAAGCCTGCAAACAATGTAAAGAAAATTACAAGGTTTAGTATCATAACTACAAGCATTATAATACAACTGCCATAATAACTTCTTCCATAATTGCGTCTATAAAGTTCGTTCTGTTTTTGTTGCATTACTTGTGGTTGATTTGCATATTTTGCTTTAATCTTTTCAAGCTCTGGTTGCATTTTTGCTTGCATTGCATTCATTTTTTGTTGACTGTATTTACTGAAAATATCTACAAGTCCCCAAATAACTCTTATAACAACTGTCAAAAATATAATTGCAAGAACATAATTGTTTGTTACCGCTTCAAAAGCTTTTATTATTGTTATCCAAAAACCAGATGGCTCACTTACAGATAAAAGTGTGCTTAAAATAGCCATTTTGTTTCTCCTTTAATATTTATAGGAATTGGGTCATATCCACAGTTTTTGTTTTTAGGATTACATCTAAGAATTCTTTTAAAACCTAAACAACTTCCCTTTATAACACCAAATTGGTTTACAGCATCTATAAAATAACTAGAACAGGTAGGATAAAACCTACAAGTATGGGGAAGTAGTGGCGAAATTAATCCTTTATATAAATAAATAGGCAACTTTCCGATAAACCTTATTGTTTGTTTTAAGATATTCATAGAAATTAATCTTTAACTTTATTAAATAAATCAAGAAGTTGACTTTCTATCTCTTTATATTCTAACAAACAAGCACCAAACTTTGCCTGTAAAACGTAATTATGAAATTCCTTGGCTAAATTATTTAACCTTACAACTTCTTTTACTCTTCTTCTTAAAAGGTTTCTTTTATTTGCCTTTCCTTCTTTTTTACTTATTGAATAACCAATTTTATAATTTTTAAATTTGCTTTTTATAACAAAAAGGTTGAAATTTTTTGTATGATATCTTTCACCCTTTTTATAAATATAATTAAATTGTTTATTCTTTTTTAATCTATGGTCTGACCTTGCTTTTGTATTAAGCAGACAATTTTTTTCTTCCACGATTTCTTCTTCTTTTTAAAACGTTTCTTCCACCATTAGTTCTCATTCTTTCTCTAAAACCGTGAACTTTACTTCTTTGTCTTTTCTTTGGCTGATAAGTTCTTTTCATTTTAAAACGTGCCTCCTTTTTAATTGTAACTACTTTATTATAGAGAATAAAAAAGATTTTGTCAATTGTAATATTTACTTTTTTTGTCATATTTAATAATATATATATAAATAAATAAGACAGCACTTTTATTTTAATTGTTAATTTTTATTAAAATTAAAGAAAAAAATAATCAATTAAATTAAAAAATTTATTAAAAATATAATATTTTTTATTTTTTTATTAAATTAAAAACAATTTCTTATGTATTTATTTTATTTTTCTTCATACAAAATAGTGTAGGGGGAAAAACATGATTCCAAGAGAATTAAAAAGAAAGATTGAAAAATATTATTCTGACAATCCGAAAATTATGTCATATTTAAATAAAGAAGATGTCAATAATCTTTATCTATGTTTATTTGATGATTATAGTAATATACAAGCAATACCAAATTCTACAGTTTTATATTATTTAAGACGTAAAGATTTGGGGAGTAACCTTGATATTCATAATGACCTTGACACACTTTATAAAATTGCACAAGATAATAAAGAAAAAATAAGCATTTTTATTGAATTTGAAAACTTTTTCAAAGATGATGAAAACTTTGTATAAAAAAAGCATCAATGTTTAGATGCTTTTTATTTTTTAATTTTTATTTGAACTTCCCCAGCCTTTATCTCCTCTTTTTGAAGGTATAGCCAAAAGTTCATCTAATGTGATTTCTTTTATATTTAAGTCTTCAACTTTATGAATAATCCCTTGTGCAATAGCCTTTTTAGTATTATAAATTAAGGGATTATCTTTCATAAGTTCTGGATATTTATTTTTAAATTCTTCTTCAGTTAAATTTGTAAATATCAAAGGTATTGAATTAGAGTTTGTAATTGCAATTTTTATTTCTCCACGATATCCACTATCAATAACACCAGCACTCTTCTTTATTCCTTTAGAGCCTGTGCTTGAACGCTCTTCTATTTGAAGATAATATTTAGGACTGCAAGCCCAAGCAATTCCTGTTGGAACTAATTTTGTTTTGTTTGGTTCAATAAAAATATAATCTTCATCAAAACAAGCATATATATCATAGCCAGCATTTTCAACCTCTTTGCTTGGTATTATTGCCTTGTCTTTCATTTTTGCAAAGTAAATATCATTTTCATTTTCAAAATAATTCATTATATTCTCCTTAATTTAACTTGCTTATTATAACTTATAAAAATTTTATTAATTTACTTTCTATCATTTTTAAATAAGAACATATCAAACTATTGATATGTTCTTTTATTTTTACGCTTAAACATAATCTTTAAATTAAGATTTTTAAATTCTTTAAATTTCCTTATTTTATAATTATAAATAGAATATTTTTATTTAACTTTCATACATTTTCGTTTTTATTGTTATTGAATTAACCAATTACTCTAACAGGAAGAATTAAGTATAAGAATTCATCTTCTTCTGTTGGAACAATAACTGAAAGAGATTGTTTATTAAAACAAATCTTTACAAATTCATTTGTGTTAACTCTTAAACTTTCAAGGAAATATCTTGGATTAAATGATGCAACCAAATCTTTTCCAGAAACATTTACAGGGATATTTTCCTTTATGTTTCCAAGTTCTGAATTTGATGTAATTAAAAGATTATTTTCTTTAATATCAAATTTAACATAATTGTTATTGCTTGTTCTTGAAAGAAGGGTAGCTCTTTCAAGTGCTTGTTCAAATTGTTCTTTATTTACAATTACAAATGTTTCATAATTTACTGGAATAATTTGTTTATAATTAATATAATCACCTTCAAGTAGTCTTGAAGTAACTTTGGTATCTCCAAGATCAACTAAAATTGTGTATTTGTCTATATAGATATTTATTATTTCATCGCTGTCGTCAATAAGTTTGCTAAGTTCACTTAAACTTCTTGCTGGAACAACAATTGATTTTACAATATTTGAAGTGATATTCTTCTTAACTCTTGCAAGTCTATATCCATCAAGCGCAACAACATTAAGTTCATTATGATTTATATCAAATAAAACACCTTTTAATATTGGTCTTGAATCATCAATGGCAACAGAGAATATTGATTTGTTTACACATGTTTTGAAATCTTTTTTACTTATTCCAAAATATTCCTTTGTTTCAACTTTTTTAAATCCAGGATATTCAACTGAATTATAGCATTGAATTATACTTTCACTGTCATCATAACGAATTATTAATTGATTTTTTTCGTTTAGTTCAAGTTCAATTTGAGAATTTGTAAGTTTTTTAACAAACTCTGTAATAAATCTTCCTGGAACAACTGTTTCTCCTTCAACCTTTACATCTGCTTTAATCTTCTTTTCAATTGAAAGTTCAGTATCTGTTGCAGACATTGTTAAAGTTCCATCTTCTGCAATAATTCTTATTCCCTCTAAAATAGGGTTTGTAATCTTATTTGAAATTGCTTTACTTACTCTTAAAAATGCTTCAGACAGATCAAGTCCTTGACAACTAACTAACATATTTTTTAATCTCCTTATCTAATAAATATTATACCACTTTTGGCTTTTTAAAGCAAGTTATTTATATAGGTTCAAATATTTAAATTTTTATTTTTGGGTGCTTTGCAAAAGAGAAAGAATATTTATTTTATATTTCTTGATAATAATATTAATAATAGACAATGTATAAATGTGTATAAGTTTTTTAAACGGCTATATATTGTATAAATTTGTCTAATTTTTTAGATTTGTTATGCTATATATAGTTTTTATGCTATGTGGATAACTTGTGGATTAATTGGAAATGTTATCCACCTTTCAACATTTTTTTAATCTCGCTTACAAAAGATTGAATTTTGTGAGAAGTTTTAAGTTCGTCAGAAATCTTATCTCTTGAGTGCATTATTGTTGTGTGATCTCTTCCACCAAAAATTTTTCCTATTGAAACAAGTGGGATTTCAAGTATTTCACTGATAAGATAAATTGCAATCATTCTTGGTTCAACAACATCTTTACTTTTCTTTTTACCAATGATATCTTGTTTGGTTATATCAAAATATTGACAAACTTTTTCAATAATATCATCGGCCGTTACACCATCATTTTTATCTTCTTCAAGTTCACTATCAAAAGCCTCTATTGCTTCTTCCATAGTTGCAGAATGTTTATTATATAGGTTTGCAAGGAAATATACTTTTGAAAGCATTCCTTCAAGTTCCCTTATATTTGTAACATTCTTTTCTGCAATAAAATCAATCACATCATCATCAATTACATATTTTTCAAGTTGACATTTTTTTCTTAATATAGCAATTCTTGTTTCATAATCTGGTGCTTGTATATCTTGAATAAGTCCACATGTAAAACGAGAACGAAGCCTATCAGCAAGTGTTTCTATATCTTTTGGTGGTCTATCAGAAGATATAATAATTTGTTTATTGTTTTGATATAATTCATTGAATGTATGGAAAAACTCTTCCTGAGTGCTTGTCTTTTTTGAAATAAATTGAATATCATCAACCATCAATACATCAAGATTTCTATATTTTGTTCTAAATTCAAGGACTGATTTATTCTTTGATGCAGATCCTAAACTTTCTATATAGTCATTTGCAAATTTTTCGCATGTAACATACATAACATTTAGATTTGGATTATATTCTTTTATATAATTTCCTATTGCATGGAGAATATGTGTTTTTCCAAGTCCAACACCACCATATATAAAAAGTGGATTAAACTTTTCGCCAGGGTGTTCTGCAACAGCTCTTGCTGCGGCATATACAAATTGGTTAGATTTTCCTACAACAAAGTTATCAAAAGTATATTTCTCATTAAATGGATTTTTTGTAACCTCAATTTCTTTTTCTTTTGTTTTATCACCATTAATTTTTATATATTCAATTTCTTCATTTTGATCTAAAACCTCAATTGTTACATCTTCACCAAATATGTCGTGAACAGCAGAATTAAGTTTTTCAAAATAATTTCTTAAAATTTGATTTTTTGCTGATGTTGAATTTGTTGCAATTATAAGTTTATTTCCATCTACAAGGTCCACAACCTTTAAAGGTTTAAACCACATAACGAAAGATACATTTGAAACAGTAAGTTCAAGTTTATCAAGCACAGCTTGCCATAAAGAAGATAAGTCTTGCATATTTTCCACCTTTTTTAATTAATATGATTTCATTATAACTTTGTAATAAAAAAAAGTCAACTAAGGCTGACTTAAAAAAGCCCCAACGGTGGGACTTTTTTATTTATTCATTCATTTTAAATTAGTTAATAAACTTATTTTACATAAATGCTTCAAGAATTTTATCTATAAGATTGGTTGTTAAATTAAAACTGTATACTTTATCATTAATTTCACAAGTAATTTTTACTGGATTGCTATTAAATTCCTCAATACTTACATGAGTATCAAGTTCAAATAAATATTGATATGCTGTTACACCACTTTCTGGTCCTTCATAATCTTCAAGAACAGTTTTTTCAAGTCCAACTTTTTCTCCATTATAAAAAGCAGAAATTTTTGAAGGTTCATCGTAGAAAATAACACTTACGTTGTTTACTAAATTATCTTCTGTTATATTATTTCCAGAGTGAGAAATAATTTCTGCAAGGTCAGAATATCTACTGTCGTTAACTGTGAAATTAGATGTAGTTTCAACAATTATGCTATTATCATTTTTAAGATCAACAACTTTTAATGTTATGGAAAAATCTCCAGGTTGTTTTGCTGTAAATTTTATTGGTGTTGTAACATTATATTGTGCTGGAAGTTCAAACCCATCAGAAGGTCCCCAAGTTTTAAGTTCTGATAAGTTAAATTCTCTACCTTGCTCATCAGTTGCAACGATATCAAGATTTTGGTCGTTATCAAGTTCAAGCCAAATTTGAACACTTTCATAACCATTTTCACCAAGTTCATCTGTCTTTAAAGTAACATTAAAGTTCACTTGTTCTCCAACGTAAATTTCGTTTGGTGCATCTGTTTCAAATTTATAAGTTGAATATAAATTTTGTCCACAACTAGCCAAAATAAAACCAGTCATTAAAACAATTAAAGTTAAAGTCATTGCAGTTAATATATATTTTAAATTTTTTGTATTAGTTTTCATAATTTCTCCTTTTTATTTTTATAATTTAATCAACCCACATTAATAAGGCGAAAATATATTTATTTTTGATTGAAAAAATTAAATAATTTTAAAATTTAATAATATTATTTTTAGTATTTTTTATAGTTTTATGCTATTATAATAATATGTTTATAAAAAAATTAGTGCTCAAAAATTATAGAAGTTATCAAAATAAAACTTTTGATTTTGATAAAAATCTGAATATACTTGTAGGAAAAAATGCCCAGGGAAAGACTAATGTTATTGAGGCTATTTTTTATGCAATCATTGGAAAAAGTTTTAAAACTTCTAAAGAAAAAGAAGTCGTTAATTGGAATAGTGAAAAGGCATATATTAAAGCAGAATTTGAAAAGAAATATAGAGATGTTGATATTGAATTATTTTTTGATATAAATCATAAAAAAGCAGTAAAAATTGATGGTTTACCAATTAAAAAAATTGGTGAATTAATGGGGTGTGCAAATGCAGTTTTCTTTTCTCCTGACGAGCTTAAACTTGTAAAAGAAAGTCCTGAAGAACGAAGACGCTTTATGAATATTGATATTTCACAAACCAACAAAAGATATTTTTATTTAATAGGAAGATATGAAAAGGTTCTTGCAAATCGTAACAAACTTTTAAAAAGTTCAAAAGATATGGAAGTTGTTAAAGAGACCATTGATATTTGGGACAGAGCTTTAAGTGATCTTGCAGAGAAAATTGCAATTGAAAGAAAAAAGTTTATTGAAGAGCTTGCACCTTATGCAAAACTTGCACATCAATATATTTCAAGTGGAAAAGAAGACATTGAAATAAAATATTGCAGTAGTTTTGATGATGATTATGCTAATAAAATGATGAAAGCCTTACAAAAAAATTTAGAAAAAGATTTTAAATTAGGTTATACTACTGTGGGAGTCCATAGAGATGATTTGGATATTTATCTAAATGGTGTAGAAGTGAAAAATTTTGGCTCACAAGGTCAGCAAAGAACAGTTGCCTTATCAATGAAACTTGCAGAACTTGAAATAATTAAAAATAGGGTGGGCGAGTATCCAATTTTACTTTTAGATGATGTTTTTAGCGAACTTGATAAAGATAGAAGAAAAAAACTTTTAAATTTTACATCTAAATCTCAAACAATCATTACTTGCACAGAAATTGATGATAATATAAATGCAAACATAATTAAAATTGTGAAAGATTAAATTGCACTAAAAAATATTTATTAATATTAAATAATGTTTTGATTATGTAATCTATTAAATAAAATCCTATCATTTTTATTTTTAAGTTTTATTGCTATAAGATCATAAGGGAGTATTAAAAAGTTTTATAACTTAAAAAGGTTACTAGTGCAATAATACAAGATAAACCTATCACTATACCAGAATAAATTTTTATTTTCATAAAAAACCTCCATTTGAAACTATTTTCAATTTTAGCAAAATTGCTTTTTTGAATAATAGAAGAAAAATGGAGGTTTTTGTTTTATTTTAATTTATTTTAAGATTTTTTTATTCTTCAGTTGTAACTTCGTTTATAACACTTGAAGGCTCTTTTTCTAAATTTAAAAATTTATTTTGATTTAAAGTATTAAAATTGCAGTTTGTAAAAGTTATATTATTATTTGCAGAATTCATTGTTCCATCTTGCAATATAACAACATAATAATTTTCATAATTTTCTAGTTTAAGAATATTTAAGTTTGTATTAAGAATATTTAGATTGATGTTTTGGCAACCAGTTAATGTGAAAATTGAATAGTTTACTTCTGATTCTATTTCTTCTTGAGAATAGATTGTTAAATTAGAATCTGTTATTGTGAAGTTTAAGTTAGAGCAATTTATCATATTTACTGCAGGGTTTCCATTAATTATAGATTGATTTGAAATATTAATTTCGCCACCTTCAACATTTGTAAAGTTTAAAGTGCCCATATCAGATTCAATAAAACTGTTTTCTATATTTAATTTTATTTCAGAGCTGTTTTCAATATATAAAAGTTGATTTTTTGAAACAAAATTGCTGTCAATTATATCAATTTGACTATTATTAATACCTATAAATGATATAACAGGGGAAGAACTTGTTTCAGTGGTTTCGTTATAATATATATTTGTTTCTTTTAAAATAACATTTACATTGTTTAAATAACTTGTTTCAAATCCGTCTGTTTTAGCAGAAAGATTTATAGCACTTGCATTTGAAGAAATTTCAAAATTTAGTTTAAACAGAGTTAATTTGAAGTTGTTTAAATTATTGTTTGATGTTTCATTATCTAATGAAATTATTGAATTTTCTGAGTTACTTGATTTTAAAGTCATGTTGGCTATTGTAGTATTATAAGAAGTTTCATCATTGACATCATTTACTAATTTAAAAACTGTGCCAGCAGAAGAACTAATAATAACATCTTGACTTTCACCAAATATTGTTAAATTTTTTGACTTTGGTATAAGTATAGGGGTTGAAATGTTAAATGTTCCATTAGAAATCATTATACTGTTTCCAACTTCAGCTGAATTTATTGTGCTTTGTAATTTTGAAATATTATTGATAATTGAATTTGCTCTTATATTTACAGTAAAATATGTTGAGTATTCTTCATAAGAAATCTTAACATTTTCATTTCCATACATTAAAGGTGATGTATCATAAGTAAAAGCTTGTATTTCTCTTGTTTTACCACTTGCATATACAAGTGCAACTTTCATTCCTGAAGGATTAAATGTTTCTCCCACATAATATGAAGTTTTTATAGGGTTGTTAATAACAGCAATGCCGGTTATATAATCTTCTATTACAGTGATATTAATATAAGAAGTTATTTCTCCATATTTAATTACGACTGAAGTATTTTCTGTAAGAACATCAGGGTAAGACAATGTATATTCACTTTCTAAAAGTTGTCTTTCAACACCACTTTCATAAGTTGCATTTACAATAAGGCCAGTAGGATCAAATGTTTCTCCTTCAAAATATTGTGTTTTCATTCCTGCGACATTTGGAGAAATCTTATAAACTTTTCCATCGTTAATAATAACATTGCAAGAAGCAGAGACACCACTATATTTATCTTTGACTGTTATAGTGACTTCACCATAAGAAGTGTAGGCATAAACTTTTCCTCTACCATTGACAGAGGCTATTTTAGGGTTTGATGAGGTCCATTCTAGTGCAAAACCTCTTGCGTTTGATGGAAGAATCTCATAATTTAATTGCTTTGATCCTCCAACAAAAACTTCAACAGAAGGCTGTTCAAAAGTTATGCTTTCTATTGGAATTTGTTCTTGTCCACAAGCAACTAAACCTAATAATGAAAAAGACATCATAAGACATAAAATCAAACTTGTCCAAAGTTTTTTCATAAGTTTCTCCTTTTAAAATTAGCTAAAATTTTATGTAATGTGAAATGTTTATTTATTATATTTAATTTATACCATATTTTACTTTCTTATCAAAGTAAAAATAAAGTTTTTAATTTTAGTAAAACAAACGAATAAAAATTAAAATTAGTATATATGTTTATTTTAAAAGTTTATGATTATATTTTTATAATTAAATTATTTTTAAGATAGCAATAATAATTAAAGTCAGTCCACTTATCCAAGAAAGATTTAAAGAGCATTTTTTAGCAATTTTTTTACCAATATATTCTCCAATGCATGAAAAGATTAAACAAGTTAAAAAAGAAAAGGGAATAACAATGTATGGAGAAAGATTGCTTAAACCAATACCAATACCAACGCCAAAACTATCAATAGAAAGAATAATTCCTATGATTATCGCTTCTTTTATTGATAAAATTTTATCTTTATTTAAATCTGCTTTTGTTGCATCAAAAGCAATATTTAAAAATAATTTAAAATTAAAAATTTTTATTGTTACAACATCTTTACATATTGCTTTTTTATTAAGCCAAATTTTTATGATTTCACTAAAAAACTTTACTAAACCGACAATCATTAATAATGAAAAAGAAAAATATTTAGAAAAATCTTCATTGAGTATATTTGAAAAAAGAAAGCCAATAAGAATTCCACACGCTAAAATAAATGTGTTTATGACTATCATTAGCAATATTGTTTTAAAGTGGACTTTTATCTTGGAAGTTCCATAACCAAGAAAGGCAACAAAAGAGTCAAAAGATAAAGCAATTGAAAAAAATAAGGCTTCTAATATCATGGTTTTTATAAAAATCTTCCATAATCAGTCTATTAAATTAAATAAAACATTGTTATAAATTTTTATAAATTTTTTGAAGTATAATTTTTTATTTTTGACTCAAATATGTTATAATGACAAAGTTTTGGAGGTTTTTCATGATTAAAAACAGAATCACTCAACTTATTTATAGGGTTATTTACTGCGTGATATTAAGTTTTGGAGTTTTATTTTCTTTAGGAATATTCACAGGAAGCAGTTTTAATACTGACTTTTATGCCTACTATACAAATTTATCAAACTATGCTTGTCTTGGAGTAATGATTGCTGTTACTGCAAATACAGTTAAACAAATAAAGAAAAATGAAATATATGGAACGACTCAATATCTTGAAAACACAAAATTTATGTGCAGTATATTAATTTTAGTAACATTTTTAGTTTATAATATTTTGCTTGCAAAAGATAAATCGGCTGTTGAATATTTTACAAGTTTAAGTAATTTGACTTTGCATTTAGTTGGACCTATTTTATTTATTTTGGATCATATTTTGTTTGATTCTAGATGTTCTGTTAAATGGTATATGCCTCTTGTTAGTTTTGTTCCACCTTTAGGCTATGTTGCTTTTGTATTTATAAGAGCTGCTATTATTGGAAACAATGCTAATATTATGAAATATCCATATTTCTTTTTAAATCCAGAAAAAGTTGGCATTGGTGGGGTTTTTATGTGGATTTTTATTTTACTTGCAGTTTTTGCAGTTTTAGGTTATGGACTTTGGATTGTAAATCATCTTATAAAAGAAAATGGAAAACTCAAAATTTATCCTAAAAATGATTATTCTTTAAAAAATAAAACAAATCAAATAGAAATAGACGTAAAATAAAAACAAAAAACATGAAAAATTATTAAAATTTTCATGTTTTTTTATTAAATATGAATAAATTAATTATTATTTTTTAAATTTTCGTTTAATTTTTGAATTTTTTTAAGTTTAATTTTTAAATTAATTTTATTTATAAGAATTGGAATTAATGTAAATATATATCCAGCGAGAAGAAATCCTAATATATAGCAAAGTAAAAATACAATATAGTGTGCTTTGTCATAAATAATGCTTAATATTGGCAATGTGCAAGGGTAAAAAGGACTTATATAAAACATATTGAAAGTTTCTCCTGTTTCTAAACCACCAGCCCATTTCCATATTAAATTCATAAGCATTGCTAGAAGTAAAACAACTAAAAATACACCACATGCTTTTAAAAATGTCTTTTGTTTGAACTCTATTGAATGTGTTGCCCATAACAACACTCCAATTACTACCATTGAACCATGCCAAAGCATTGTATGAATGTTTATAAAAATAGTTGAAGTGAAAACATCTCCTGGGTATAACATGACAACTAAACCAGCAAATAGGGCAAATGTGCCTAAATATGAGTATAGGCAGTCTCTAAACAAATTCTTTTTACATAATCCTGCAATAAGCATTATATACATAGGAGTTGAACAGAATTGAAAAGGAAAAGCATACCATTGATAGTCCCATGTTACTGTTTGAGTTATTTCGTCATAATTGAAACTATAGATTAGTTGTTTGATTATCTCAAATACAATAAGAATTATACTCATTGTAAGTATTGTATATTTAACACCTTTTTCACTTATCTTTTTTCTAAAGACTACAACCAAAACACTTGCAGTAATCATTAATAGAAAACATAGAATATGATACCAGCCTAAAATAGAAGGTTTTGTCATAGTTGATTGAAAAGCATATAAAAATTTTTCAAAAGCATTCATAAAATTCCTCTGAAAATATATTTTACTTTAACACAAAATTTATGTCAATAATAATAAAAATAAAAAAATAATTTTAAGTTAATAAAATAAATAATTAAATAAAAAAGACCAAAAAAATGGTCATTTTTTGATTTTAATTTAATTTTTTGTATTATTTTTATATTATTTTAATAATTTTTTATAATTTATTCCCATAGCATTTTTCATTTTATCAAGAGTTTTTCTTGCTTCGTTTGATGCTTTTTCACTATTATCAAATAACATCTGATAAATATCGTTTATATGATTTAAACAATATTGTCTTTTTTCACGAATTGGGACAAGAATTTCTTCAATAATGTTAAATAAAAAGTTTTTAACCTTAACATCACCAAGACCACCTTTTTTATAGTGTGCCTTAAGTTCGTCTAAATTGTTATATTCTGGCAAATATTTCTTAAAATGATTATCCTCACAAAAGGCATCTAAATAAGCAAAAACTATATTACCTTCAATTTGTCCTGGATCTTCAACTCTAATATGGTTAGGGTCAGTATATGCAGACATGATTTTTTGTTTTACAGTTTTACTGTCATCACACAGGTAAATTGCATTTCCAGCTGATTTTGACATTTTAAGTTTTCCGTCAAGACCAGGAAGTCTTCTACAAATTTTTGATTCAGGTATAACTGCTTTTGGAAGGGTAAAAACAGGGGTTTCTGGTTTATAGGTATTGTTAAAAGAATTTACAATTTCTCGCGTTTGTTCTATCATAGGCAATTGATCATCTCCAACAGGAACTAAAGATGTTTGAAAAGCAAGAATATCAGCAGCTTGTGAAACAGGATAATTTAAAAATCCTATAGGAATTGTTTTTTCAAACCCTCTTTGTTTTATTTCTTCTTTGATTGTTGGGTTTCTTTGAAGTCTTGAAACAGTTACCAAATTCATGAAATACGATGTTATTTCTGTCAGCTCAGGAACCATTGATTGTATAAAAATATTGACTTTTTTAGGGTCTATGCCCGCAGATATATAATCTATCGCCACCTGAATTATGTTGTTTTTCACTTTATCAACATTGTCGTGATTATCAGTGAGTGCTTGTGTATCAGCAATCATTATATAAAACTTTTCATAATCGTATTCATTTTGAAATTTTAATCTATTTTTAATTGAACCTACATAATGTCCAAGATGTAAATTGCCTGTTGGTCTATCACCTGTTAAAATAATATCTTTCATTATAATTTCCCTTTTATAGTGATTATTATATCATTGAAAATAAAATAAAGTCAAGAATTAAATCAATTAATTAATATTTTTTATAACTCATATAACTCTTTAATTTAGGAATATTGATTATTATTTAATAATTTTTTTAAATTTTATAAAAATATATTTTAATTTAATTATTTAATATTTTTTAATTTTGGTTTTATTATTAAATTGTTTATCATCTTTATAAAAAAAGGAAATTAGAATTTTTAAAACAATGTTTAATCATTTAAAAACACTAATCAAAGAACTTTTCCACTAAAAATTTTATAATTAAAGAATGTTTTTTATTATTTATTTTATACTAAATTTGTATCATTTTGTTTGATTTTATCGCTTTTATATTATATAATATTTTAGAATAAATATAACTTGGTCTAATTCCAATGTACTAGTCAATAAAAAGGAGAAACAATATGTTTAAAAAAGCCTTTAAAAGTTTATATGTTTTTGCTTTAATGATTTTTGCTTTAGGAGCAATTTTTTTGATACCTTCATTAAGCAATAAAAAGTCGGCAAAAGCAGATGGTTCAAACTTATCTGTTAGTGAATTGAGTGAGGTTGATAATAGTCAAGAACTTTTGGCTGATTCAGACTCTAATTTATGGAGTGATGCTTTAGTCAATGTTTCAAGCATGAAGTTGAGTTCTGATACTACTATAAAAATAGATAGCAACTCTACAAAAACATTGTCTGCTTATAAAATTGGCAGTGCAACAGATTTGGCATATTTTGCTTATGCTGTAAACAATAATATAGGAAATTATAGAACTGCTACTTATGTATTAACTGCTGACATTAATCTAGAAGGTGCTATTTGGACACCTATTGGGACAACAAATAATTCTTTTGATGGAATTTTTATTGGACAAGGTTTTTGTATTTCAAATATCAACACAGCTGATATCGCAATAGATACAGCATCAGACAGTGTTGGGCTTTTTGGAACTATTTCTGGTAGTGGTTCTGTTTCAGATTTAAGAATTGGTGGAACTTTCTTTGCTAATACTACTAAAGCTAATGTAGGTGCTTTGGTTGGAAACAATGCAGGAGAAATTATTAATTGTTTTGATGAGACCACAAGTAAACAAAAATATAATAACGGTTACACCAATGTAAATGCAATTGGAAGTAATAGTGGAAAAGTTTATACAGGATTAGCATATTTTGATACAAATGGTGGAGAACATTCTTCAAACAAAGGTATCTCAAGCGGTTCTGGCAATGTGGTTGGATATTATGTAATTACAGACAGTGGTACTTTTAGAATAGCTAATGAAAATTGGTATGAACTTAAACGCGTTAGAGTTTGTATATCTAATAACAGTGTTGTAACCACAACTAATATGATTTATTCAAATAGTGCTGTTGTTTTAAGAGAGAATGCTAATTCAGGAGATGTTTATCCTTTAAGAACGGGTTACAAATATACAATTCCAAATCCTAAACAAGGTAGAATTGAGTTGGTTGCTGGAAACCCATTTAATACAAATGTAACATTTAATTATCAATATGGTTCTCCAACAAACAGAAGCCATACTGTCAGTGTCCCTTACGATTCTACATTTCAAGCAATATTGGCAAGTTATAGTTTTTTAAATCAAAGAAGTGGATTTAATTTTAATGGAATTTATAGTGACGCAAATTATAACGAAGGGAATAAATTGACTGAAACTGGCAGTGCTGATTACAAAAAATGTTATGTTAACAGCAATCAAACTGTTTATCCTAAATTTACTGCAAAGGGAAATTTAAGATATGAAGTAATATTTGCTATAGCTGCTGGAGATAAATCTAATCAACAATCAGCATACGATCAGGTAACAAGTGCTATTGCAAGTGTAACTTCTTTAACTTCACAAGGAGATGATGTTAGGAATAAATATTGGGCAACGGCTGGGGATGTAAACAACACTAATCAATCTACATTCACTGTTACTTTAAAACAGGGATATAGACTTGCAACTGTTGTTGGTTCAGGCGGAACTATAACCGATAATGTTGCTAACGTTGCTAGTGGTGTTTATGTAAACTTTAATGTAACAACAGGAACTGGAAATTCTTATACAGTAAATAATACAAATAACGATGCTTATTTACCTGTAAGCGCTTCAGTTTCTGGAGACGGAACATATACTATCACTGTTACAAATATTGCAGGTGCAAATGGTCAAATTTATCTTGTTGTTGAAAGAAAAACTTATAGTTTAACTTTTGTTCCTGAATATGTTGATGGATTAAGCGAAGGCTCTTCAGTTACATTATCTGGTCAAGGATATAACATAAGTGGTTTAACATTAAATTACAAGATTAACGAAAGATATAATTTAACTTTAAAAGTTGGTGGTGACTTTGTAATTCTAAATTCTATTAAAGCGACAAATCCTAATCTTGCCGAAAACTTTATTACCGCAACTGCTACGGGCACATCATATGGTGGAACAATAAAATATTATCAATCTTACATATACAATATCTATATAGAAGGGGAAGCTAACGCTGTAAATAGAGAGGTTGTAGTTAAGATTGGATATATTCAAAGCAGAATTAATGTTGTTTTGAAAGATGAAAACGGAAGTGCTATTGATTTAAACACATTAGGAAAAGGGCTTGGTATTATTGTTAACGCAGACATGAACGATAAAGTTAACTGGGTTTCAGGTGGGCAACAAACAGTTCTCTTCCACACTAATAGCGATATTACTGATGTTATAACTTCAAAAAATAATGGTCATTATTTTGCTTCTAGTGTAAAAATAGATGGAGTTTCAATTGGATTAGGATTTACTAATGTTGATAATCAAAAATATTATAGTACTTTATCTCAAAATAATTTAATAACAAAAATTTATAATAACGATAACCCATCTGAAACTATAATACAAATTGAAGTATTCTATAGGAAACAAACTTATGGATTAAATGTTAAATTTAAGGTTAAAAAGACTGAAGACAATTATGGTTCTAAACCAGAAGACAATATTTTCAATGGAAATACTGATTTATATAATGTTACAATCAATGGACAACCAACATTAAACACAAGTAATATTACCGGCGGAACTAAATTTACTGTTAGGGTAGAATTAACTACTAGAGGTAAGGCTATTCTTTATGGTAATGGAAACCTTGATTGTGTCGCTAATATACAAGGAACAACTACAGGAACTACTGAAGATGTAAATAATGGATTTATTGGAAGTAGCGTAAGTGCAAACAGTTCTTCTACTTCATCTGGAAATGGTATTTGGGTGTTTGATGTAACTGTCGGAACATATGACACTGATGTTGTTTTACATTTCAATTATAAAAAGTTGACTATGCAAGTTAATCAAATGTATGTTGATAACTCTGAAAATAGCTTAACTGGACAATTATTGAATTTAAACACTGCGACAAGCAGTACATTTAATTTCCAATATTCAGACGGAAACATTTCTTTAGCAGGAACTTTCGGTTCAATAGAAATCCACTCTCAATATTATTTATTAGATTGGTATCTTAAAAATGGAGAATTTGTAAATATTGGCAGAGTAAATGCAGGAAACTACGCAGATATTACAACAAACGAAAATATATTAACAGATATTATTGGGGTAAGTGCTAAATCTGTTAACACACCTTCTGTTACATATTCAAATGTTGCTGCCTATGTTGTAAAAAGAACAATTCAAGTTACTCTTACTTCTGGCAACCCTGGTTTTGGTCAAATTTATTACAATGGAGCTTTCCAAAGTGATGTACAAAGCTATGTTGCTTCAAGTGGATTAACTTATGGAACAGAACTTTCTCTTAATTCAAACATTTTTAAAAACTTAGGTTATACTTTTGCTAGTTGGAACGTTTCATGGGCAGACGGAAGTCAAACACAAATAACAAACGGAAAGTTATTAATTACAGATAAGTGGTATGCATTCTTTGGTGGAAGTCAATATACTAATTGGAGTGTTCTTTGCATAGGAACAACTGAAAAGCAATATCAAAAAACTTCTAGTATTTCTTTAAGTGCAAATTGGACAAATATAACATACCATATTTCTTTTGATGGTGTGTCAACTTCACAAATTCAACTCGGACAAGAATTAACAATGGTTGTTCGTGAGAATGCTAAAGATGGTGTTGCTGACTATAAAATCAATGGACAAGTATCCACTGGTTCAGGACGAAATGGTTATATTGCAGTGTCTGCAACTATATCTGCTATTGGTGGAAGTGGTGTTAAAGATATAACTGAAACAAATGGCTTTACTTTCGTCCCTGCTAATACTGGTTTAGATGATGCTATTAAAAAAATATTGACTGAAGCATATTATTTCAGTGCAAACAGCCAAGACAAACCTATTATGGTTACAACTAACAGAGAAGCTGCTAACTATAGAATTTATATTGATGGCTCTTCAGCAGGTTATTATTCTGTTGCTTGGAACGGAAATGAAAGCGCACTTGGTGGAGTTGATAACGGAAATGTATATATCAATGTTACATTTGATACAAAACCTGACAATATCAAGAAAGCTTTGGACGCAAAAAATCTTGTTATAACAAGAACAGGTTATGGAATTGTTCAAAACAGTTGGAAGAGAACAACTGGTTCAATGATTGACACAAACAATATCTTCAACATTACAACTGATATTCATGTTGTTCCTGTTTGGACAAAGACAAGCAATACAACAGGTTCTCGTCAAAATTGGGCAAGTGATGTTGGATCAATAAATAAATTCTATCTATATAATGAACATGATGTTTTAAACGGATTTATTACTGGTTCTAATATCGGAAGCAAAACACAACCTGAAATTAACTATACTTTAACAAATGGTGAAAAGATTACAGATTTTGGTTATGAAATCACATTTACACCTAAAGGTGGCGGAACAGCTTCAAATTCTGTGATTTCAGGATTAAACCTTAATATTTCTAATTTCCTTAAAGCAGGAACATATCAAGTTATTTTCTATGTTAACGTTTCTGATACTTTAAGTGATGGTATCTCTTATACTTCAAGAAGTGGTGTTTCTACTTTCACTATGGAACAAAATGAAATTGTTTTCTATGGAAATGATATTCATTCTTATTATACAGGAACAAATGAATTTGTTAATGTTAATGAGGGCGATGGTGGAGTTAACACCGAATTTGGTTCTTTCTTATATAAATATGATTGGAACGGAAATGATTTAAGTATTGTTGCTGGTAAAACAGAAATTGGCGAAGTTGAAGATTACTTCAATAATATGTCAATCTTTGAGGCCGATGGAAATTATAATGTTGGCGGAAATAAATCTTTAAAACTTTATTTAAACATTGGCGCTCTTGGAAATAAATACGGCGAAATTTATAGCGATTTATTTAGCAATGTTACTAAAGATGGAAATAACTACTATACTTATTTAAATACAGATACTGATAGTTTTGTTACTATTGAAAAAGCTAAGTTTACAATCACATTTACTTCTGGATCTGCATATTACTTTGATGGTGTAACTACTATTGTTTGGACAAATACAAGCAAACATCAATTCACAAGTGGACTTTCAACATTCACTTATGGTTATGACAATATAACACTTCACGAAGGTGCTCAACCTGGAACATATCAAGGTTCAGAAAACCATGATACTGATATAACAAAGTTCATTATAAATGGTCTATATATTGAAGGTCATGAAAGTGATTTAGATAGCAATTTTGAATGGAATATAAGCAAAAACTCAAGTTTTGAATTATTAGATTCAAAGAATGCAATTCAATATAATTATAGTCCTAAATATTTAGTTGCAAGCGGTGGAATTTTGGCAGAAGGACTTGCAAACAACTATTTACAAAAAGATGAAACATTATCTATTGTAAATGTTATGATTGATGGTTCTGCTGTTTCAATTCCAAATGATGCTCAATTTAGTAAAAATGTTGATAATAAAGTATTATTCAGTTTTGTAAACAACAATACAAACAGCTTAAGAATCTATATTAATAATGATTTACTTTCTTCTGGAGTTAGATTATCTTTTGGAGTTCAAGTAAATCTTTCAACAGAAAGAAGCAAAACTCTATCTATTATCTCTTGGGGAAATAGTTTAGATTCTGCAAGTTATGAAGCATTATTTAATTCTGCATTTACTGCAACAAATCCTTATACTGTTACTGTTGCTGCAAATTCAGAAAATAAAACAACATATGCTGTTATGACAGATGTTGTAAAACTAAATCTTGATTATAATGGTGGAAAGAAAGATGGAAAGACTTCTGAAACTATTTATCTTTCTGCTATGAATGGCAATCTTGATGTAACAAATCCAACACATGATTATGCAGGATTATCATTCAATAATTACAGTGCTCCTAAAACAAGCAATATTACAGTTACAGTTTCTGACGGCAAAAATGTGATTAAAACTGTTAAAGGTGGTCAAGCCGAAAACTTAAAGGCTAGCTGGAACTTTAATAATATTGTTGCAACACAAACACAAACTGCTTTAACTAAAAAGGCAAGTGTTGGTGGATTTGATTTAGGATTAAATGAATTTACTAATATTACTTATCCTGATAAAACTACAAATAAGTCTTATACTCTTGCTCATGACAGCATGAACTTTAATTTTAACAGCGCTGACAACACATTTAAGATTGTCAATGCAAACAATCTTGCTGAAGTTTCTATGTCTGGAGATTATGTTCTTAATGTAAGTGTTACTTACAGCGATGGAGTTCAAAATCCACAAACAAGAACATTGACTTATACATTAAAATTAACTATTGAAATTAATACTGTTGGTATCACAAAAGACAACAGTCACCTTACTTTCAATAATACAAATCAAGCAGGAAATGTTACTGTTGATCTTTACCTTAACGGAGCTAAAAATGGAAGTTCACTACTCAGCAATCTTCCTTCAACAAACAACTCTGGTTCTGGAAGGGGATTCTATGTAACTATAAATTCTACAAAAGGTTATACAACTATTAATCAAGCAGATACTTATACCGTTTCTGCACATATTGATAGTTCTCTCACAGGAGTTTATGCTCTTGAAAGTGGAAAGGAAAATATAACAGTTGTTGTTGATCAATTTGTTATTCTTCTTAAGAATTACCAAGATCAAATCAATCTTTCAAAAGTATTTGGTACTGCAGACCCTTCTCCAATTAGCACTACTTTAACTATAAAAGAAAATGCTAATGACACTGTAAAGGTTGAGTTTACAAGAGATTTAGGAAGTGGAAGCGAGGCTATCGGACAACATTTATTGACATTTAGCAAGATTTCTCTTGCTGAAGACGAAGCAAATTATGATGTTAATGCTGATGGATTTGAAGACTACTTTGAAATAACAGTTCCTGAAACAAAACTTCAAGTTAACCTTGGGGCAAAACTTACTTATACATATAATGGATATCAACTTACTAACTTAACAGTTGAATTTAATGGAACAAATTATACATTAAAAGGCACTGCCGGAAGTCAAAATGTTGAAGTTAAGTTTGATATGTATTACATGGCTGGAACTTCAAGAGTTGAAATTCCTCAAGATCAAAAGGCTGTTTATGCTGGATATGTAACATTCGCAAGTGCAAATGCAAACAAAAAAGCTGGAACTTATGACTTTAATGTAAGCCTTTCAAGTTCTGCTCAAGGCGGATGGAGTGGTGTTGAAATTGTTAACACTGAAAATGCAAAAATTGTTGTAGAAAAAAGAACAATTACTCTCACTGGTGCAACAAAAACTTTTGATCAAACAAATCAATTTGTTTATAACAATACTTCTACTGCTGGAAATACAGCTACTCTTGTTATTGATAATATTGTTACAGTTGGTGATGTTACTGACCAAATTCAAGTTTCTGGACAATTTGCTCAAGAATTTGCTGGACAACAAAATATAACAAACAAAAATCTTGATAATGTTGGCGATTATGAAAACTATATTCTTACAATGACATCAGGATTAAAAATTCTTGTTAATCCTTCTACCGAACAAGTTGATGTTACTTCTTCTGTTAATAGTTTAGTTTATGGAACTATTACAAGTGGAACAAGCATAAGTCAATTATTAGGATTCGTTCCTATTAGTTATAATGGTGGAAGAATAAACAACATTTATATTACTGCTGAAAGTTATAATATAACAGACAAACAATTCTCAACAGGTAATTATCTTAATGTTAAGACTTGGGATTTTGTTTATACTATGTCTTCAACAAATTATACTTTTGGTGCTTCTGTTGGCAGTGTTGGACAAAAATATTCAAAAACTTATACTCTTTCTATTACAATTACACCTGTTGCAATAACTATTAATAATGCACAAGGTAAAACTATTACAAAACAATATGATGGATATGCAAATGTTCTTGCTGGTTTTGTAAATCAAAATGTAAATGCTAGTGACGGATATTATACATCATCTGGTATTTTAACAGGAGATGTTATCACCGTTGTAAGCGCTTCATATGAAAATGAAAAAATTGGAAATGGTAAAGTTGTAACTGCAACTTTAAGTGGCGACAACAATAACTATACAATTACACAAAATATTTACGGCAATATCACAAATGTTGCACTCATATTCAATAAATACCTTGAAACAATGGCATGGGTTGATGATGGAATTGATGAGTTTGGCAACGCTGATGCTCTTCATATCACATATACTGGTGATTTAGATGCTGTTATTAACACAATTATTGCAGTTTCTTCTCGCGCAACTAGAGTTGGTTATACTCAAACAGGTTGGACTTATAATGATGTCAATATGGCTTCTGTTGATTTTGACAAAGAATCATTCCTTCAAGATGCTGTTGACAATAAGTCTGTAGGTATTACTATTAACGCTGTTTGGGAAATAAACAAATATACAGTAACTGTTGATAGTGGTGCAAATACAGTTGTTTCTCATGATAGTGTTACTTTCCCTAAAGAAGTAAGTTATTGGGATACAATCTCTGATATAAAAGTTAATGCAAATGAAGGTTATACTTTTGAAAATGTTACTTTAAATCCAAACAATGCAACATTGTCTATGACAGGTCAAGCAACAAACAAAGGAACATTCACATTAACTCACATAACAGGAAATTTAACTGCAACTATTGTTAGCGAAGAAATTACTGTTAGAATCATTATTGATTACAACAATCCAGAAAGCTTTATTGTTGATACTAATAGTGCTGGCTGGACTGGTGGAATTAAAGATAGAGTATTAAAATACTCTGAACTTTCTTCTCAAGATTTGCCTGTTCTCTATGTTACTACTCCTAACACTTATGATTTTGATGAGTGGACAAATGTAACTGGAAACACAAGCCTTGGTGCAAATATTTGGGAAAGAATTAAAAATGCTGGATTTGATTTTGATTTCACACAAGATAACTTAACTGGTTATACATTCAAAGCAACTTGGACTGAAGCAGAACTTTCTATCACTTTAAATGTTGCAAATACTGCTGAAGTTACATTATATATGAATGATTTTAATGGTTCTAAATTATCTGCTCAAGCAGATGGAACTTATAAAATTCATTATAATGATACTGTTGCTGTAAAAGTAAATAGTGATGATTGGTATAAGTGGACAAATACTTCAATTGTAGGAAATGTTGTTTCTATTAGTGGTGATATTACTGCAAACAATCAAGCAAACAACAAGACTGATGGTCAATTTGTTCTTAATACTATTCACTCTTCTTTAACTATTACTATTACTATTGATGCAATTGATATCACATTCACAACTTCTTATACAAAACCTATTGGTGCTGATATTACTGAAGGTAGTGGAGATGTAAGTGGTGTTTATGATAAAGACAGCGGAAATACAACTCTTGGACAAGTAATTCCTTACTATACTCCTGAAGTTGGAACATATACTCAAGATTATTGGGAAAATGGAGATAAACAATTTACTAGCGATAGCCCTGTAGAAGATGTTATTACTTCATTATATGGAAGCATTCCTACAGAAGATATTTCTCTTGCACTTGTTGCACATTTTAAAGGTTTAACTTATACAGTTACTTTTGAAAAAGGTGTTCCACAAGAAGGCAAGGAAGCTGAATTTATTGGCAACGATGCTGGTAAAGATGTTGTTACAAGACAATGGGTTTACGGAAGCATAATTTCTGATATCCCAGAAATCTATGTTGAAGGACAAACTCATTCTTGGAGCAATGGTAGTGAAACTTATGCTAATGGAAGTCCTTTCATTACTGACTATCCTAACAAGAGTTGCACTATGACAATTACTGCTGACTGGTCTAACATTAAATACAATGTTCAAGTTTTCTTTAGCAAAAACGGAAATGAAACTCAAATCATAAATGTTCTTGTTGACGGAAGTGAATATACTGAAGGTCAACCAATTCAAACAATCTTCAATACAAATAAAGCATTTAATTTCACATTACAAACAGGTTATGAAGTAGATGCTTTAAATACAAGAATTTTAACTGATGATAGTTCTGGTCAAGGCGATTATACTAAAGCTAAGATTAATACTAGTGGAAATATTGTAACTATCAGTGAAATTCATGGAAATATTACTGCTGAAGTTGTAATTAAAGCTAAAGACTATACAATTACTATTCAAAAAGATAATGCTGAAAATATTTCTCAAACAACATTTGATGTTTCTTATGATCAATCTATGACAGACTTCTTTGACGGAGTTACTTTCGCACGTGATGGTTATTTGGTTGACTCATTAAAATCAGGAACGCAAAACTTTGCTGTTTCTTCAGATGGTGGAAATAGTTGGACTTTCAATGCTCCATTCGTTCAAAATGGTGTTTATAAAAACGATGGAAATCTTGTTTTGAAAGCATACTGGACTTCTCAAAAGACTTATGTTACTGCAACAACAACTCCTAACAATGGTCTCTATTTCAACGGTGCAAAACAAACTATTGCAAACAGCACTCTTAAAACTCTTAAAGGTGATGAGGCAGTTGTTAAAGGCGCTACCTTTGCAAACGGAGATAAAGTTGTAGATGTTTACTATATGCTTGACGGAACAAGATATGAAATTGAAGCAGACAATTCTCTTCTTTATAGAAATGTTTTAGATAATAAAGATGTATATATTGTTGTTGCTCTTCATGATACTCTTTTAGATGGCAGTGATTCTATAACTTATACAATTCAATCTGAACCTCAAAAAATCACTCTTTCTCCAAGTGATATCACATTTAATGATACTGTTCTTGAAACTTACTATAGTGGAACAGAAAACTTTAACATCACAGATAATTTCAGTGAGGGAACTTGGCACTATGCTGACGGAACTCAAATTACTGAATTGACTTATTCTAAAGTTGTTATTGTTGACGGAACAGGATTATATGATGTTGGAAATAACTATACTGTTAAATATTACTTCAATGCAACTGGTGAATTTGATATTGCAAACTATACCGGTCTTACAGCAGAAGGATCTTATTATACCTATACAACTTCTCAAGTTACAGGAACTATTATACAAACACCTGTCACAATAACAGTTTCTGGCATGGGATTTGAAAATGGTGAAAATCAAGAAGTTATTTCTTATGATATTTCTAAACCAGACTTTGTTTCTAAATTTGATGTTGAAATTACACAAATCTTAACTTCAGACAGTGTTGCAAATGTTTACAACACTACTGATCAATTCAGCATTACTGGAACTGTTAAAAATGGTGAAAACGACAAAACCTCAAACTTCGTTTGGGTTATTGCCGGTTCATATACTATTGTTTCTAGTGATGAAGCTTATAAGGTAGTTACTGATGTTAAGTATTTTGATACAAAAGCTATTACAGATAAAGATGATATAAATATATCATTAATTAGATATAGTTATAATGGCGATACAAAGACGGTTAGTCTTGACAGAGATTTCTTCAACCTTGTTGTTAGTGATCAACTTATCTTCTCTGTTTCATCTAACGGAACAAATTCTCCATTAATTCAAGTTGCAATTGGTCAAACAATTACATTTACATTTGAAATTGATGGAACTATGGCTGTTCTTGCTTGGACAGAAAATCCTCAAGTTGACTCATTATTATCAACATTAAACGTTATTGATGCTGAAGGAAGTCGTCAATACTCTCAAGAATTTACTGCAGAGACAACTGTTAATGCTGTTCTTACTGACTATAAAGCTGTGCTTTTAAGTCTTGGTGATAAAGGTGGAGATCAAGGTTATATCTATGTTCAATTAAATGGTGCTACTGCTGAAGCAATTGTTCAAGATAGTTGGACTGGATTTGAATTTGCTAGATGGGATACTGATGGTAGTGGAGTTAGCGCTGAAGGAAATACTATTTCTGCAGCCGCTGATGCAAAGATTACTACAACAACCATTACTGCTATTTGGAGATTGGTTGCCCCTACCGGTAATTCTAATGATGAAATCTTAAGAGATGCTAAATCTTCTTATGACGGATTGATTGATCCTATAAACCTTATACATTTATTACCAAATGGTATTACTAATAAAAATAATGTTATTACCTATTCTTATAGTTGGCAAAAAGGAAACGAAGTCCTTCATTCTTCAGAAGATGGATTCACTGTTCTTGCCAATACAAACTCAAACGGAACTTACAAACTTGTTGTAACTGCAAGCCGTTCTGGTTATACATCACAATCTGAAGAGTTTGAATTTACTCTTACTATAAATAAACTTACAATCACAAATGCTACATTAAATACTGCTCAATTTACTTATGCAAATAAAGATTTTGTTCCTGATATTACTGTAACATTTGAAGGTGATAAGTTAGGATTTGACAGTGTTAACCTTGCAGACATGTTAAATCATAAAGACAACTTGCCTTACTACTTTACTTTGGCAGGAATTTCTACAACAGAAATTAAAAATGCAGGGGAATATACTCTTACATTAAATCTTGAACCTACAATCTTTAATAATTATGTTTACACTCCTACAGTTACTGTATTGCGTGCAGACTTAATTATTTCTCAAGATGATGTTGATGCTGAAGGATTAGATGAAAAAGCCTTCGGTGAAAATGATCCAATATTTAGTTTTGATAGAACAATGTTTGAAGATGGAAATCCTGAAGTTATCACTATTACATTAGTTAGAAATTCAGGAGAAGGCGTTGGTGAATATCTATTCAACTCTGTTTCTTCTTCTGCTGATGAAAACTTTAATGTTACACTTAATAGTGATGGAGTTATCTTTACTATTATTCCTTCAGACTTTACTCTTAACATTAAAGTTGATAATGTAATTTCTATGGTATATAATGGCGGAATTCCTACATTTACTACAGAATATTCTGAAGAACAAGGTGCTTGGATTATTAAGGTTGAAGATACTTCTTCAACAATGACATTGTCTTATACTGCTGATGACGGTGAACGCTATTTAACAGGTGAGTTATATAAACTTGCCCTCAACAATGTTTCTTTTGCAATGTCAACTGCAATAGATGTTGCAAGTTACTTTGGAGATAGCTTTGAAGTTACTGCAAGCGAAGGTTCAAACTTTAAAACATTCACTATGACAGGTCAATTTGATATTACTCAAAGACCTCTTACTATAGAGAAGGTTGAAAAAGTATTTGATAGAAATAATGTAATTAATGCTCAAACAACTGTTGCATTTAGCAATTTAGTTCACAATGATGATGTTGTTCTCAACGGAAATTATTCTCAAATAGTAGTTGGAGATCAAATTTCTCTAGAAAATCTTACATTGTCAGGTGCTGACGGCAATAACTACTACATAGTAAACCATGACTTTAAGGGTGTTATCACACCTCTCGCAGTTTCTAATGTTGTAGTTGGCGTAAATGAAAGTGCACACATTTATGGTGAAATTAATCAAAATACATTATTGCAATCATTTATTGATATAGTTCAAGGAGTTACACTTTCTATTGAAGGTGATACAAATGATTTAATTAATGGTTATGCAACCGTTTCTGGCTGGACTGTTGAAGAACAATATTTATCTTCTTCTTCAAATCTTAAAGTAGGAAGAGATGTTGTTAAAATTGTTATTTCTTCAGACAACTTCACAGGTCTTGCTGTTGATGGATATGAAGTTACATTAATCATTGATAAATTGGAACTTGACTTATCAACTGTTGCAATTGTTAAGAATTATGATGAAACAACCGATATGCCTAAAGACCTTGATACTAATATAGACGACTATATTATTAGCGGTGATATTGTAAGCATTGATAAAGATGCAAGTAAATATGCCGATAGTGGTGTAGGAACTGCTATTAAAGTTACTTTGGTTTTGAAAGGCGATGATAGTGCAAACTATAAGGTTAAAGATAATGTAACTGGTATTATAAATGAATATTCAATTACATTTATCGTTAATGCTAACACTGAAGACTTGGCTCTTGTAAGTGATGGGGCATTTGTTGATGATGGAGAAAGTCCTGTTATCACAGAATCTTCTTTCTCATTCAAATATCCTGCAACTATGACTTCTGATGAAATTATTAAAGCAATGAGATTCCCTTCAAGAAAAGGATATACTCCTGTAGGTTGGAAATATCTAGAAGGTGATGAATATATTTCAATAACTTCTGATAATGTTGTTGCTTTATTAAAACAAATTGCTAATGACGAAACAAACACAACTTCTCAAATTACTATTTATACAGTTTGGGAGATTGATAGATATGATATTACTGTAACTGGTAATAACATGGAAAGTTTTGAAGTAACAGGAACTAATGTTACTGGAACTAGCGAAACTGGTTATACTGTAAGATATTTCTCTGACATCACTATTTCTGTAGTTGGTGAAAGAGGATATAAAGTTAGAGCATACAACATTGCTCAAGGTGATAACAGAGGAAACGACCTTTCTGATGTAGGCAACAATACTGGCGTTGCATTTATTGAAAAGGTTGGTTCAAACGTTGATTTTGTTGTAACTTTTGATGAAATTGTAATAACAATCAATATTGATGCAAATATTCCTGATTTCACTGAAAGAACAGATAAGTTAAGTTTAGTTTATAATTACAATTATTCTCAACTTGCTTCTTTGACTAAAGAAAATCTTCCTGCTTTAACTGTTACTGCTGGAACATATACTTTAACTGGATATAATTATAATAATGATGTTGCTATTAATAGTGAAACATTACAACAAATCATTGACACACTATTCCCAGTGCTTTCAACTGATGTAGAAACAACATTCAAAGCTGTATGGACTGGTGAAAATTATAAGGTTACATTTGATCCACAAGGAGGCTCTCTTGTTGGAACAAATCCTATTAATGTAGTTTATGGAAGTGCATTTGAGGAAGCATTCCCAATAGCACACATATCTGGAAAAAGCAATCTTTGGTTTGCTCCAGACGGAACCTATTATGAAGATGGAGATGTATTCCATTCTATTGGAACTGTCAATACTGATGGTGGTTACAAGATTACTCTTACTGCAGAGTGGCATAATAACCCTTATGATTTAACTTTAGAGTTTAATGATAAACTTTCAATAACAACTTCTGAAGGTTATGTTGTAACTTCTGGAGATGAATTTGAAATTATTTATGAAGAAACATCTCTTGTTATTATGGTTACACCTGATCAAGGTTACATCTTTGATGTTGTAAATAAAGATACATTCAATGGAGATGTCCTTGTTGAAGGAAATAAAGTTACTATTTCTAATCTTATTGAAGACGGAACATTAACTTTAACATCTCTTCCAGATGACAATACATTATCAATTTCTATTAACTATATTGATGGCTATAAAGTAAAAGTTGATGGCGTTCCTTACGAAAAAGAAGACTTATCAAGAATAATTGCCAAGACTGAAAGCGAAGTTGAAATCACATTTACTGCTAAGAAAGGTTATGAGTTTGATGAAAAATCTGCTTACTTAACTGGTAATGGAGATATTGAGACATTAATCTCTGAAGATAAGAAGACTTTAACTGTTACTTGGAAAAACTTTGTTGATGATGCAACTCTTATAACAACAGGAGTTCCTTCTGACAATATCATCACAATCCCAGATATCAGTGATATGTTTGAATCTCTTTCACTAAATGGTCAAAATATTAATGTAAATGGTGATACTTTCACTATCAAGACTGCTCAAACTCTTACAATCATTGGAAGCCTTTGCTATGGTTATGAAAATGCAGTTATGACTTCTACTTTGCCTGAAGGAAGTATTGTAAGTCAACTCAACACTTGGGTAAATGCTGATAAAGCCTTCAGTTTCTCAGCTGTTGTTGATAATATTGATGAAAACTTTGAAATTAACTTTACAGTTGATGAAAGAACATACAACTTTGTTGTTGCTGTAACAGAAGGTCAAGAAGAATTTGGAACTATTGTTTCTGATGCAAATGTAACTGCTCAATTTAATGATCAAATAACATTGCAAGAAAATACAATCCGTAACGATTATATCTTTGCTGGTTGGACAATTGCAGATACAATTCTTTCAGTTGATAGTCAATTTGTATTAAATATTGATAATTCAATTAAGAATTTACTTGAATCTTTTGAACATGACACAGAAATTTATATTTACGCAACTTATAAAGAAAAGATATTCACTGTTACATTCACAACTGGAAACAAAGGTGAATATACATTCTCACAAGATGGAATAGATCCTGTAAGAGTTTATGGAACAAACACAGTTGTTAAAGATCTTAATCTTGGAAGTGACATTGTCATAACTCTTAAACCTGACGAAGGTTATGAATTTGATAAAGTTTTAATTGATGATGAAGAAGCAACTGAAGATCAATTTACTTTCAATGAAGAAGACAATATAGTAACAATTCCTGTTCCTGTAAATGATCCTATGACTTCTATTCAAATCACATTTAAAGCAAGTGAAGCATATGTTTCAGTTCAAGCTGGTGTGCAAATTAGCTACGATGTAAACTTAGGCTCTAACGAGGGTGGAAATGTTTATATTGCAAATGCACAAGGTGAAATATATGATGAAGAAAGTGGACTTTACCTTGATAATAATGGAACACTTATATTCGGTGCAGACTACAAGTTTATGAGCTATACTGATGAAACTATTTATTTCGTCGCTGTTCCTAAGAGTGGATTTACAGCAATGATGAAATGTTTGAACAACCAAGTTATCATGAGAGAATTTGATGTTGGTGATGTTCATGTTTATTCATTCAGTGGCGTTAGAGATGGAATGCAAGTTCAAGCAATCTTTACTGCAAAAGAAAACAGTGTTGAACTTAAATATGTTGTTGAAGGTTCAACAGATGTTGTAATTGGTGGTAAAATTGTTGTTGATACTTCTTCAGCATTTGTATCTGCAAGCAGTAACAGCACTCAAAATGTTACTGTTGGAATAATCACTGGTGCAGATCTTATCTTTACAGCAAATTCTGGAATTGCATACAATCTTGTTGCAAACGAAGATGGAACTTTAAAATATAACATTGTTTACCAAGATGAAGATACTTTTGAAGGTGTCATTACTGCTGGTCAAGTAAATGAAGCTGATATAATTACTACTGGATACTCAAATACTGCCGAGTTTAGTATTACCGGTGTTAACACAAGCGCAATCATCTATATTTATGTTCAACCTAAGACATATAACTTAAGGTTCTATGTAAATGAAAATCAATCTGTTGTTTTGAATAATGCTCTTATCTATGGCGAAGAGTTCTCAATCGCAGGTTTATCAGATGAAGAACGCAGTGTTATCTTCCAAGAACGTAGTGGATTTACTCTTGGTGGTTACTTCACAAAACAACTTGGACAAGGAAAACAATATCTTGATAAAGATGGCAATATCTTAAGCAATTGGCTTGAAGATGGCTATACTTATAATGGTTTAATTTATGAACCTGACACAAACTTCAGTGTTTCTGAAAATACATTCACAATTTATGCTGCTTGGATTTACAATAAATCTTCAATTACAATCAACTTCATTCCTGATGGTTTTGATAACAAACTTTCAACCGTTGAAATTGATGATATTATTGTAAATATTAATACAACTACAGTATGGACATCGCAAGATAATAAGTGGTATGCAGAAGTTATTTCTGGAACATCTCTTAAAATTCAAGCGTATGAATATGAAGGTTATGAATTCAAATATTGGCTTATATCTGTTGATGGTGGTGAGCCTGTAGTTAAGGCTTCAACATTTGAAATGTCTTTCCCTCAAGGAAAATATGTTATAGAAGCTGTTTACTATCCTAAGTTCTCTATTGAAATAGAAAATCTACAAAATGGATTGGCTATTGGTGGAACAAGTTCATTAATTCAAAATGGCGTTCCTGTTACAGGTTTAAGTTATGACCCAGCACAACAAATTACATTAGAGGCTGTTGCTCAAGAAGGTTATAACTTCTTGTATTGGGAAAATATAGAAACTGGTGAAAAGATTTATGGGGAATTTGATAAGCAAACAGGAAAAACAACCTATGTTTATGAAAACCCAATTTCTGAACCTCTTTACTTAAAAGCTGTATTTGAAGGCAAGACTGTTATTGTTAACCTTGACTATGCTGATGTTGCTTTGCATCATGAAATTGTTGGCGTCTATGTAAATGGAGAAATGGTTGAATATGACAAACCATTCACTGCAAGAGTTGGCGATGAAATATCTATTGAAGTTATTAAGCATCTCGGATATGGATTCAACATGCAAGGTGGAAATTTTGTTCAAAGTGCAAGCGAAAATGGAAACATCAAATTTGCATATACCTTGGCTGTTCCTGAACTTTTAGCTGTTGATGAAAATGTTTATAAACTTGATTTGGTATTCACATCAACTCGTGAAGAAATTAAATTTACATTCAATATATATGTTGAAGATGCAATTGATGGAGCAGAAGCATCTAAAGCCGGAAAACTTACTTTCATTGATATCAATGGAAAAGAAAACGATGCTTCAGAAAACAATTTATTCTCTACACCATTTGGACAAACAGTTTATTTGAAGGTTGAAAGTTATGCAAATTATGAGATAACTCGTATATTACTTCAAATTGATTTGCTTAATGATATAACTGTTTTATTAGATAATGGAAGAATTGTAATTGATGAAAACTTCATGGAAACTTACTTTGCTTATAATATTGATATAACTGTTCAATATAAACGCTTAGTTTGGACAGATGAAGAATATCGTTCTACTGCTTTATATGGAAGTGGAACTGAAAGTGATCCATTCTTAATTCAAGATGCAGCTGACATGGCTTTTGTTGCTTATGTGGTTAACAATGGAATTGTTGTTGGAGAAACTAATTATGCTGATTGCTATTATAAGGTAGTAGCAGATATAGATTTCACTGGCAAATATTGGGAACCAATAGGAACAGAAGAAAATCCATTCAATGGTGTAATGGATATAGGTGGACATCAACTTTACAATATCTTACACTATAAAAACTATTCAAATCCTTCAACTTCTTATAGTGGATTGTTCTGGCATATAACTGAAAATGCTCAAATAATTCAAAATGACTATACTTTGATTATTGTGTTATCAGTTATTGGAGGAATTATATTCTTATTACTTCTTATACTTATAATCATCTTGCTTATAAGAAGAAATAAAAAGAATAAACTAGAAGAAATTGCAAATGGTTAAAAAAAAGATACTCTATGACTTTTGTTATAGAGTATTTTTTGTTCAATAAATAAATTAAAAAATAAAAATAAATAAAAATAAATATAAAAATAATTTTTATAAATTAAAAAATATTTTATTTATTAATATAAATTAAAAAATAATATTAAAAAATAAAAAATAAAATAATTTTGATAAAATAAATAAAATAAATTTAAAATATTATTTTATTTATTGGTTTTAATTATTATTTTGTGATAAAATAAAAATATAAATGGAAAAGTCAAAAAAGAATAAAGTTTTGTTTGCAATATTATGGGCAGTTTTTATAATTCTTGGTGTCCTTACTTTATCTTTGCTTTATGTTTTTGTATGGAAAGTTCCGACTTATACAATATCTCTTTCAAGCAATATTGATATGCAAGATATTTTGCAAGGAGAAGGAGAATATGCTAGGGGTGATGAGGTTACAATTACAGCTTCTAAAGTTGATGGCTATAGTTTTGTAAACTGGACATATAATGATAATATTGTTAGTGATGATTATACTTATACTTTTATTATTTCGGATAAAAATTATGGAACTTATAAGGCTAACTATCAACAAAGAGATTACTCAATAAAAATACAGCAAATGAATGGCTCAGTTGAAGTGAAAGAAAGTGCAAAAGCCGGTGAAAGTGTTTTAATTGAAAATATTATTCCTGATAAAGGTTATATGCTGGAAAGAATGTATTACAGTGAATATGGTTCTGTTGAAATGGTAGAAATTAAAGACAACACATTTATTATGCCTGCAAGTAGCATTACAATATATGTAATATTTGAGCCTATTGAATATAGAATAGAAGTTGCAACTGACGAAAATTACAAATTAAACATTTTGCAAAGCAATGCAAATTATCAACAAGAAATAGAAGTTTATGCTGAAGCTATATATGGTTATGAAATCAGCAAAATTTATTATTTAAGTGAAGATGGAACAACACAAATAGAAATTTTAAACAATAAATTTAATATGCCTGCATACTCAGTCAAGATTTATGCCGAAGTTCAAATTGCAAATTATACTATAACTTACAATCTTAATGGTGGAGAAGCGTCAAATTTGGTTTATACATATACAATATTTACTACGCCAATTATCGTTCCAAATCCAACTAGAGAGGGATATGTATTTTTAGGCTGGATTGGAGATGGATTGACAATTGCAACAAAAGATTTAATCATTGATGGTATTTCTGGAAATATGGAATTGTCTGCACTATGGGAAAAAATTTCTAATTAAAAACTATTATTGATTTTATTTGTTGTTAACATAAATCTTTTTGCTTGACAAATTTCAGTAATTAAACTATAATCATAATCAAGCAGTAGTTTACTGTCCTTGTTTTTTGTGCAAAACAAAAAACCATTTTTGTCCAAAAGGAGGTATAGATATGAATAAGTATGAACTTCTTTATATCATTTCATCAGATGTTGCTGAAGAAAAACGTGAAGAACTTATTAAAAAGTTCTCAACTTACGTTGAAAATAAAAAAGGCACTGTTGACGGAATAGATAAATGGGGGATGAGAAAATTTGCTTATCCAATCAACTTCAAAAACGAAGGATTCTATGTTTTAATGAATGTTACTATGAATCCTGAAGATGTTGATGCCATGGCAAAACTCATGAACATAACAGAAGGAATTGTTCGTCAAATGTTTGTTAGAAAGTAAGACGAATTTAAGGAGATTATAATGAATAAGGTTGTTTTAATAGGAAATTTAGCAAGAGACCCTGAAATCACTACAACAAATAGTGGAGTTTCTGTTTGCAGATTCTCAATCGCTGTTCCAAGAAGATTTTCTTCTGACGGCTCTAATCAAGCAGATTTCTTCAATATTGTTGTTTGGAGAGGACTTGCTGAAAATTGTCATAAATTTTTGAAAAAAGGTTCAAAATGTGCAATTACTGGAAGAATTCAAAACTCATCTTATGAAGCAAGTGACGGAACTAAACGTTACACAACAGAAATTGTTGCTGATGATGTTGAATTTTTAGGAACTAAATCAACAGATGGATCAGATTCTTCTTCTAAACCAGCTATGCCAGCTTCTGACACAGCAGAACTTGAACCAATTGATGATGACAGTTTACCATTTTAACCTAATTATAAATTTATAAATCTGATATAAGATTTTGTTTTTAATTTAAAATTTTGTTTATTTAATATAGACATTAAAAGGAGTTTATCATGGCTGAAGCAGTTAAAACTGAAGAAAAGGTTGTTGTAAAGAAATTTCGCAAACCTACTTCAAAGAAAAAAGTTTGTGCTTTTTGCGTAGCAGGTGAAAAAACTATTGATTATAAAGATTTAGCAAAGATTAAGAAATATGTTACTGAAAAAGGTAAGATAATTCCAAGACGTCAAACTGGTGTTTGCTCATATCATCAACGTGAACTTTGCACTGCTATAAAGAGAGCAAGAAATATGGCTTTACTTCCATATGTTGGAGATTAATTAAAATTATGGTATAAAATTGCTTTATATAATAATTGTCAATTTATTATACCTTTTGAAATAAAATAGGAGGCAAATTATGAAAAAAGATATTCATCCAGATTATCATGAAGTTACCGTAGTTTGTGCATGTGGAAATACTTTCAAAACAAAGTCAAATGTTAAAGGTGATACATTAAGTATTGATATTTGCAATAAATGTCACCCATTCTTCACAGGAAAGAAAAAAGTGGTTGACGCAAGTGGTAACGTTGAAAAATTCAATAAAAAATATGGTTTATAATAAAAACCATATAAATGTTAAAAAACACACATTTATTGTGTGCTTTTTTATTTTTAAGGATATAATAAAAGGCAGTTTTCATAAAAGTTTTATTAATTGTTAATGTTAAATAATTATTAATGTTAAAAATATAAAATTTAATTTTTTGTTTTTATTTTAATGTATACATTAATTGACCAAGAGTTGCAATTTTGTTATACTGAAAAAAAGATAGCAAAAGGATAGTATAAAAAATGAAAAAATTAATTTTTTATAATCAAAAAAATCATTTTCTATTTTTATTAATACTATTAGTGCTTTTTGTTATGCCATGTGGTATAACCATTTTAATAACGGATAATTATATAAGTTCAGCAGATAAGGCAGAGTTTGTATATGGGATTAAAGCTTATTGGGTGAATAGTAGTTCAACTAGCGGTCAAACTGCACAAAGCTCAACAACATATAAAAGTGCGGATAATAATACATACTCTGGTTCTTTAGGAAAAGTTTCTGTTACTATGACAAAAAACAGCGGAGATGATATAGAATTAAATGGTAGTGACGAATTTAATTTTCCGGGTGATTCATCAGCAACCGTTTCAGCAAAATTAGATAGAGGTCTTTATTTTGGAAATCCTACAACTTATGTAAAAGTATCGGTTACTATAACTCCAACTTCAGGGTTTAGGGTAACAAGTTTACAAACATATCAAAATTCTAAAGATCCAGACAGATCGTTTAAATATCCTTCTTTTACGTCAACAAGATATATTTCAAGTTCATTAGGTTTTTATTCAAGTGAAAAGTCATATACTCCAGAAAGTTCCAGAAAATTAAAATTAGGTTATGCTATAACATTGCGTGATGACGAAAATACATCTGCATATAATTATGATTATGTAGTTTTTGCACCAATTAATTATATAATTTATTTTTATGAAAATGGTGGTGATTGGTCTGGAACATCATTATCATATAAAACCACATCTACACTTTTTTATGATGATTATAATATAGTTTCTGGAAATCCAACGAAAACTGGTTATACATTTGATGGCTGGTATACATCTGGCGGTTCAAAAGTTACGTCATCAACGGCATTTACAAACAATAGTAATACATCACTATACGCTCATTGGAAAGCGAATACATATAAGATAAAATATGATTTAGATGGAGGAAGTAAAGTAGGTAGTTACTGGCCAACAACAGCAACATACGGAACTGCATTTAATGTAAGTAATCCAGAAAGAACAGGATATACATTTAGTGGTTGGACTGCGAGTGGAATAAATACGTCAACAGCCAAATATGGAAGTACAAAATCTTTAGCAACCAATTCATGGACAAATGGATCTACATTGGTTTATTATGGTGCATATATTGGATTTAATAATTTAACGCCAACAAACAATGGGACAGTAACATTGAAAGCAAATTGGGAAGCAAATGGATATACATTGACAGCAAATTCAAATGGTGGTTTGTTTTCAACATCAGTGCCTATAGGAAACACAATAGGCTATGAATGGAGAAGAAGTTCAGATAGAATTACAGCAACGAGGACAATATTATTTGATAGAACATACGAAACATATGTAGATGAGAATGGGATAACTCAAACCATTGCATTACCTACACCTACACGAACAGGATATTCATTTTATGGTTGGTGGACAAGTTCAAGTGGAGGAACTGAAATATTTTCTAGTAATAATAATATAATGAATAGCACGAGTGGTAAGACAATTTATGCTCATTGGACGCCCAATATATATACAATAACCCTAGATAATCAGAGTGGCAGTGGAGGAACAAGCAAGTTTTATTTAAAATATAACACATCGTGGTGTTCAGATGAAGACGGAACAACAACGATAACGAGTATAACAAAGCCGACGAGAACGGGCTATACATTTGGTGGCTACTATACAGGAACAGGTGGAAGTGGAACACAAATAATCAACAGCTTGGGAAGTATAGTTGGAAGTAAAACATATATAACCGAAAATGATATTTTATATGCATACTGGACAGCCAATACATATAGTATAAAATTTGATGCAAATGGTGGAAGTGGAAGCATGAGCAATCAAAGTATGGTATATGATAAAGAAAGTAATCTATCAACAAATAAATATTCAAGACAGGGCTACTACTTTGTTGGTTGGTCAACAAAAAAAGAAGGTGTTCAGAGTGCAATTCCAGCTTATGGACAAATAAATGATTATATAAGATATAAAGATGAAACAAAGATAAATAACCTAGCAACAAGTGGAACAGTAACATTGTATGCAGTATGGTTAGACACATGGGCAAATCATGGAACAGTTCCAAACGGAACAGGTGCATCAACAGATCCATACATAATAGATAGTGCAGAAGATTTAGCATGGATGATAAATAATCATGGAAATGTATTAAGATATTTCAAACAAACAAAATCGCTAGATTTAAGTGGATATTATTGGTATTCAATAGGTACAAGCAAAGAGCAGACAGGGACAACAGTAGATAAAGCCTTTAAAGGTGTATATAATGGACAAGGATATAAAATAAACAATTTAAAAGTGCCACAAATAACAAATGTAAGTGGAAATAATATACAATCCAATATAGGTTTATTCGGATATACAGTTGGTGCAGAGATAACAGGAATATATTTAACGAATGCAATAATTTATGGAAAAGAAAATGTAGGATTGTTGGTAAGTAATGCATCACAAACCA
>CALWRN010000052.1 GCA_944383975.1 uncultured Clostridia bacterium
TTTATTTGTTTTTTTATTTAAAATATGATAGAGTTATTTAGAGAGGTGTAAAAATGTATAAACCCATTGTGGCAGTTGTAGGAAGACCTAATGTTGGGAAAAGCACTTTTTTTAATAAAATTTGTGGCAAAAGAATAAGTATTGTTGATGACACTCCTGGTGTAACTCGTGATAGAATTTATGCTGACGCAGAGTGGAGTGGGCATCCTTTTTTGTTGGTTGATACAGGTGGACTTGATTCAAAAAGTCAAGATTCTTTTCAAAAAGATATCAGAAAGCAGGCTGAAATTGCAATGCAAGAAGCAGATGTTATTGTCTTTCTTGTTGATGGTCGTGTTGGGGTTACTGGAAACGATGAAGAAGTTGCAGATATTTTGCAGCGTTCTAAAAAACCTATAATTTTAGTTGTAAATAAATTAGATAATTTTGAAGTTGAAAAAACTTATGAGTTTTATAGTCTTGGTCTTGGGACTCCATATCCATTATCTGTTATGCAAAGTAAGGGTATAGGAGATATTCTTGATGCAATAGTTGCACAATTTAAAGACTTAGACCGTACAAATGAAGATGAAAACTTAACAAAGGTGGCGATTGTAGGAAGACCAAATGTTGGAAAAAGCTCTTTAGTAAATAGGTTGCTTGGCAAGGAAAGAGTTGTTGTTAGTGATATTGAAGGGACAACAAGAGATTCTATTTTAGTACCTTTCAAATTCAACAAAAAAGATTACGCTTTAGTAGATACGGCAGGGCTTAGAAGACAACGCTCAGTTGAAAAGGTTTCAATAGAAGGATATTCTGTATTAAGGACAATGTCTGCTATTGAAGAATCTGATGTTGCAATTATTGTTATTGATGGAAGTCAAGAAATTATTTCAGAACAAGATGTTAGAATTGCAGGATTTGTTCATGAGGCAGGAAAGCCTAGTGTTATAGTTGTAAACAAATGGGATATAAAGTCAAAAAGCAAAGAACAATTTCTTTCAATGCTTAACAATAGTCTTTCTTTTATGAGTTATTTTAAGGTGATATTTGTTTCTGCTCTTACTGGTGCGAGTACTGGACAAATAATGCAACTTGTTGAAGAAAGTTATCAAAATTCTTCAAAGAGAATAACAACTGGCTTGTTAAATGATTTGCTTCATGATGCCATTTTAAACTTTGAACCACCAGCACATAATGGAAATCGTGCAAAAATTAAATATATAACACAAGCATCAACAAACCCTCCAAATTTTGTTTTGTTTGTCAATGATCCTAAATTGATAAATTTTTCATATAGAAGATATCTTGAAAATCAATTTAGAAGTCGCATTGATTTTTCTGGAACGCCAATAAAACTTACAATAAAAGGGAAGGGTGAAGAATAGTGGAAGATATTTTATATTTTATTTTAGTTGCATTTATTTCTTATTTTATTGGAACAATTAATTTTTCAAAGATTATTGCATGGAACTCAAGAAGAAAAGATATAACAAAAATAGGAAGTCATAATCCAGGGACTATGAACATGTTGCGTTCATTTGGATTTGGTTTGGCACTTGCAACTTTTGTGGCTGAAGTTGTAAAAGTTGGATTAACTTGTTTTATATTTAAACTTATTTTCCCTCAATATGATCAAATTATTTATTTCTTTGCAGGTCTCTTTTTAATGCTTGGGAATGATTTCCCTGTATGGTCAAAATTTAAAGGTGGAAAAGGTGTTGCTTGCATAGCAGGAATTTTCTTATTTTCAAATCTTTGGTATGTAGGACTTGCTTGGTTTGTTGTATGTTTTGTTCTTCTTATTTTAATAGATATAGGAAGTGTGATATCATTTACTTATATTGGAGGATTGACAATTGCCTATACTATTTTTGTTTGGCTTTCTCCAGTATATTGTGATGTTTTCTCTCCATTAGTGACTGCTATTGTTGTGACATCAATTGTTTGGTTTATGTTTATAATAACATTAATTAAACATCATGGAAATATTTCAAGATTATTTAAAGGAACAGAAAGTCATGTTGATTTTAAAGGAAAAATTAAAAAGTTTTTTGTTCATAAAAAAGGTGAAGTAATTATAGATGAAGAGTATGTAGAAAATCAAAAACCTGAAAAAGAAATTATTATTGATCCAAACAATAAAGATGAAAAAAACGAAAATTCATTTAATAAAGATGAAAAAAACGATTAATATTATATATAAATAATATAAAAAACAACAAATAATATAAAAAACTAACAAAATTGTTAGTTTTTTTTAAATTATTTTATGATTACTTGACCATGATTTTATAATTTTGATAAAATAAAAAAAAGGAGAAAAAGAAAATGATTAAAAAAGATAAATCTTTGTTTATTATTTTTGCTTTATTCTCTATCTTTGTCATGTCTATTGGATTGTTTTTTATATTTAATAAAAACGATAATAATGAAACAAATCAAACCAATGCCACTGATATTTACGCTAATTTATATTTTTATATTCGTTGTTCTGATACTTATTTTAGTCCAGAATATACTGATACAACAATCATTGGCGAAGACTCATCAAATTATAATCCTTATTCTTCAACGCCAACAGTAGCTATAACAGCAACTTGTAGTGAGGACCTATATATGAATGGAACATATATGGGGGATAATAATGGCAGTCATACTAAAACTTACTATATAAGTAATGGAACATCAATAGTTATCCAGGCACATAGATGGGCTGTTTTTGATATTGGAACTTTTAATATTAGTTTAAGCATAAACTCAAAAGAAAATGATTATACTCTTTATGATTTATCTGATTCTTCAGCTTCTACCTCACTAAGTCTTGGTGGTGCTGGAAGGACAGTTAGTTTTTCTTATTATCTTTATTATAAACCAGATTATTGGAAAGGTAATTTTTATACAAACGATGGCTCTAACAATGAATTCGCAAGTATAACACAAACAAATTATAGATATTGGGATTTACCTCTTGAAAATCCAACAAGAGAGGGGTATATATTTGATGGTTGGTATACATCTTCTACTGGTGGAACTAAAATAACAAATACTACATTATTTAAGTATTCAACATCGCAAAATATTTATGCACATTGGACAAAAAATTATCATTATAAGGTGAGAACGGATGTTTCTGGAAATGGTTATACTTCACCTTACATAATAAGTGTTACAAATCCTAATAATTACTATCCTTTTACTTTAAACTCAAGTGGATATTATGAAAGCACTAACAAGGGTGTAAATAATTCGTATTCACTATGCAAAGTTTCGTTTTATGTTCATGTAAAGTGTAATGTTTCTTTTACTGTTATTAATTATGCAGAAAGTAATTATGATTTCGGTATTTTCAGTAATTTAGACACAACTTTAACCCCTTCATATAGTGTTGACTCGGCTAATGTTTATAAAAGTTTTAAAGGAAGTTCATCATCCAGTTCCCAAACATTGACATATAACAATGTTTTAGCGGGAAGTCATTATATTTATGTTAAGTTTAGAAAAGACAGCTCTAATAGCAGTAATAATGATTCTTTAAAATTTAAATTTTCAGGTTCTGGTTATCAAAATTTTTCCAATGCGGGATTTTCTAATATCTATCCATTTACTTTAAATTCAGATGGATATTATGAAAGCACAAATAAGGGCGTAAATAATTCTTATTCAATGTGTAAACTTTCTTTTTATGTCCCAAAAACAATGAGTTTAAATTTTAGTGTTATAAATTATGCAGAAAATGGTTATGATTTTGCAATTTTTAGTAATTTAGACACTGCTTTGGTTTCAAGTGGTATAGATACAAGCAATGTGTTTAAAAGTTTTGAAAAACTTTCTTCATCTTCTGTTCAGACGGTAACCTATACAAATGTTTCTGCAGGAACTCACTATATTTATGTTAAGTTTAGAAAAGATGTATCCAATCATTCAAACAACGATTCCGTAAAGTTTAAACTTAAAGAGGAAACGGATACGACAATATGTACATATGATGAATACATTTATCAGGCAAATCCATCTAAAACAGGTTATTCATTTGCTGGGTGGACAGCAACAAACCTAGATACATCAACTGCAAAAACTGGGACAAGCAGTTCAAATATAAATACTTCTTGGACAAATGGTGGAACAAA
>CALWRN010000053.1 GCA_944383975.1 uncultured Clostridia bacterium
TGTTTCTTCAATACTATAAGCACCTAAAGAACCTGTAAATATTCCTGTAAGGTATGATGTTTGAAATGTATTTAAATATAATTCATAAAACTCATCATATTCTTCATCTCCAGGAACATAAGTTTTAGTTGTATTTCCGCTAAGTGTTACTTGATAACTTGAAGCTTCCTCAATGAAAAATGGTTTTAAATCAACTTTAACACAAGCAAGAGTTATAATAACTATAGATAAAGCAAAAACAACTGCAGAGATTATAGACAATGAAATTATTTTATTACGTTTTCTTTTTCTTAAATACTCATCACTAACCGATTGCAAAACTTCGTCTTCAGGTTTATTTTGTATAACTTCTGTATTTGTTTCAACCATGATTATTCCCCTTTATTATCTGTATTTTTTGATTTATCTTCTTTTTCTTGTTTTGTTGATTTAAGTTTATCTATTATTCTTTTTCTTGCTTTAGGCTTTTCTTCTTTTACTTCTGAATCTTCTTGTTTGTTAATTTCGGTATTTTCAGTTTTTTCATCTTGTTTGTTTTTTTCAATTTCATCTGAAGTAACTTCTTTCGCATCGCTATTTGATGATAATTCAAGTCCAGTATTTATTTCTTCAACATTTTGTTCTTTATTTTCAGTTGTTGAATCACCTAAATAAGTCTTTTTTATAGCATCAAATTCTTCTTGAGTGATAATTCCGTTTGCTAAAAGTTTTTCACCTTCTTGCAATTTCTTCTCAAGCATAAGTTTTCTTTGCTCTTCTACTTGAGTTTTCTTTATTTTTTCCTCTTTTTCGCGTTGTTCTTTATCTCTTTGTTCCATTAACTCAGAAATTTCTTTTGCACTCTTTCCTTCCATTAACATATCAACTTCATCTTTATTGATTGTTTCTCTATCTAAAAGTAATGCAGCCATTTCTTTTAATAATGAAATGTTATCATTTAACAATTTTTTTGCTCTCTTATAGTTATAGTCAAGTATTGCTCTTACTTCATCATCAGCTTCGGCTGCTAATTTTTCAGAAAAATCATTTTTGGTTTGATAATCTCTTCCAATGAATACTTGTTCTGAAGAGTCTAAGCTTAGGAAGCCAAGATTTTTGCTCATACCCCAATTATAAACCATATTTCTTGCAATTTTTGTTGCTTGGGTTATATCACTTGAAGCACCAGTTGTTATATCTTTAAATATAATCTCTTCTGCAAGGCGTCCACCCATGCAAACTGCAATTTCATCCATAAGATAATTATATGTTCTATAAGAGTTGTCATTTTCAGGTCTTTGCATAGTATATCCACCAGCAGCACCTCTTGGAATAATTGAAACTTCTTGAACCTCGTCAGTGTGCTCTAGTTTCTTTGCTAAAATTGCATGACCTGATTCATGGAATGCTGTAATTTTTCTATCGTGTTCAGTTACTAAACGAGATTTCTTTTGAGGTCCCATTGTAACTTTATTTATTCCTTCTGTAATATCAGACATAATAATCTTTGGTCTTCCTGCTCTTGCGGCGAGAATTGCTGCTTCATTAAGCATATTTTCAATATCTGCACCAGTAAAACCAACAGTTATTTTTGCAAGTGTCTTAAAATCTACATTTTCATCAATAGGTTTATTTCTTGCATGAATTCTTAAAATTCCCTCTCTTCCCTTCACATCAGGAATGTTTACATAAATTTGTCTATCAAATCTGCCTGGACGCAATAAAGCTGGATCAAGAACATCAGCTCTGTTTGTTGCAGCCAAAATTATAATTCCTTCGTTTGGTTCAAATCCATCCATTTCAACAAGTAATTGGTTTAGTGTTTGTTCTCTTTCATCATTTCCACCACCAAGTCCTGCTCCTCTTTGACGACCAACAGCATCAATTTCATCAATGAATACAATACAAGGTTTATTTTTCTTTGCTTGTTCAAATAAATCTCTTACTCTTGACGCTCCGACTCCGACAAACATTTCAACGAAATCAGAACCACTTATTGAAATAAATGGCACATTTGCCTCTCCTGCAACAGCACGGGCAAGCAATGTTTTTCCTGTTCCTGGATGTCCTACAAGTAAAACTCCTTTAGGAATTCTTGCACCAAGATCTGTAAACTTTTTAGGTGCTTTTAAAAATTCAACAATTTCTTTAAGTTCTTCTTTTTCTTCTTCAGTTCCTGCTATATCTGAAAATTTAACTTTGCTTGTTGTGTATGCCTTTGCCCTGCTTTTTCCAAAGCCCATAGCACCTTTACTTGAACTGTTAAGAAGTCTGAATATCATCCAAACTAAGAATAAGCCAAATCCTATATAAAGAATTGGATAAACAATATCCCACCAATTAACTCCATCAACACCCTTTCTAATAAGTATCTTTGCATCATCAGCTAAACTATTATTTTTTTCATTTATTAATCTTAAAGTCTCAGATAATACATCGTCACCACTTTCATAGTAAATGTAATAATCTGAATAATTTGGGAAGTTTCCAGTAAATTCAGACCCATCAACTAAAAAGTAAATTATATTATCTTTATAGTAAATAGCAGCTAGTTGTTCAGTTTCTCCCTCTGAATTTTTATGTGTTCCGTCAACAAGTTCTGTAATTTCTTCTATATTTCTATCAAGGTAAACGCCTTTATATCCATTATTTGAAAAAATCAAAACAATTAACAATATTACAATAAACGCCACAACTAAATAAGACCATTTAAATTTTGGTTTTTGTTCGTTCACAATGCCTCCTTTAAAAATGTTAC
>CALWRN010000054.1 GCA_944383975.1 uncultured Clostridia bacterium
TAAAATTAGGTCTATTAACAGCAATCAATATATCACAAATTTGTCTATTGAATGGAGTCGTGCGATAAACTGGATCTTTACAAATATAACCAGTTAAGCATAATTCATTTGTGTTTTCATCATTAAAATGCTCGTTACTTAAAACTTCCTTAACAAAGAAAGATAATATTAAGCGACTTTTACCATCTATTATTCTATTATAACTTCTAAACTCTCCTCCAAACGCAACTTTTTCATCTTTTTGCAAAGTTAGGTTATAACCTTTTAATAGTTTTTCAGATATTGTAAATGGCAATATATCTACAGCTTCAGAAAGTCTATCAACTGCAATTTTACCTTCGTAAAACGTTTCACCCTCTACTTCAAATTTATTAAATGAAGAATCTTGTATTTTACCTATAATTTTTCCTCTGTTGTTTGGCATTGAAATTGCTGTTGTATTGTTCATATTTTCTCCTTTTAATTTTTATGCTGAACACCGTTGGAATCAATAGTAAAATTTTCAGAATAAATAAGTTCACCAACGCTCGTAACCTTATAACCTTTCATTGTAAGCCAGTCTAATGTCAACCTTAAAGAATCTGTAACATGGTCGGCATTGTTATGCATTAAAATTATTGACCCATTTTGAACATGATTCATAACCCTGCTTGTAACTTCACTTGCCGACAAGCCCTTCCAATCTAAAGTGTCAACATCCCATTGCACTGCACTAAGTCCAAGTGAAGAACAAACATTTAATAAATCATTATTATAAGAGCCATAAGGTGGTCTGAAAACCTTTACTTCTTTTCCGGTGATTTCAGTAATTTTTTCCATTGAAGTTGTAAGTTCGTTTTTAATTGTAGTTTTATCAAGTTTTACCATATCAGGATGAGTATTAGAGTGAGTTCCTATTTCTAGTCCTGCTTCATCTATTGCCTTAACCATTTCTGGATATTTATCAATCCAAAATCCTACTAAGAAGAATGTTGCCGATGCATCATATTCTTTGAGAATATCAATAATTTCTTGCGTTTTATCTGCACCCCATGCAGCATCAAATGAAATTGCGACTTGTTTCTCTTGGGTATCTACCCTATAAATAGGGACAAGCCTTGAAGAAGAGCCAAACCACACTTGTGCACATGCCCCACCTTCAAAAGAAATACATAAAAGAATAACAACAGCAAGCATTACAAAAAAGATTTTAATGGTTCTTGATTTGATTACACAAAATGGCATTACAAACCTCGCTTTTAATAATAAAATAATAAAGAATTTTTACCAATGAGAAAATTGTAACAATACAAACTAATATAAAGAATATTGTCGAATTTTTTCATTTTTGAATTATTGACTATATTTTGTTTAAATATAATCAAGTGAAATTTACTATGCTTGCTGACTTTAATAAACAAAATATAGTTTTAATGAATGCTTTATTGAAAATATGTTTCATTTAGCATCTCGTAAGTAAATTATGTATTTCTTTTTTTACTTATGACAAATTATGTCTAAATTTATATAATTTTATATTTTCCCACCTGATAAATATTAAAAATTGAGATAATATATTTTATATAAAAGGAGATTTAATTATGCTTCAAAAAGAATTAAAAGGTAAGAAAAATAGAGAAAAACATCATTTATCTGAAAACACAAAAAGTAATTTAAAAATAGCTGGAGGATTTACTGCTGGATTAATTATATTGGGAGGTGTAATCTCAGCAGCTGCTGTACCTATATCAATGATAAAATCTGATAGAAATCAAAAACTTAATACTTTAAATGAAACTGATAATAAGATTGTTGAAACTGTAAGAGAAAAATCAGGATATGATGATTTTATTCCTCATACTTTACAATTTGAAGATGATGGAAATTATTCAATACTTGGAACTGCAAAAGAAAAATTTGGAAAAGATACTGCTTCGGCTTATATAAAGTTATCTTTTGAAGGTAACAAAGAAGATTCTTATAAGGTTGCTTCTGCCTTCGAAAATTTTAAAACAAATGTTCCATCTTCAAAAATTTCAGAAAATTTTTTCTCTGGCAGTTTTGATAACGAATATACAAGAGCTAATTCTTATGATTGGGATAATTATAATAATTATTATAATTTACATAATGAAGTTTTAAATCTTTTAGAAAATTCTTCAAATTATTATGTAAATGTAATAGGAAATTCTAAAGATTTTAACAATTCATTACTAAAAAGCTGCTTATTTAGTAATCCAACAGTTCTACCAGAAATAAGTACAACTATAAAATCTTTTTTCTCAAGAATTGACCTTTCTTCTGAATTAATTTCAAATGGAACTGCTGTTTTTAATATAAGCAACTTAGAAAACCAAGATGATAAAAAAATATTTTATATTGATTACATTAAATTTCTTGGAGATGATATGGAAGCAGAACGTGCAAAAATATCAATAACTGGAGAAAATTTATCTGAAAAAGAAGCATATGATTGTTTTATTTATGACTTAGATAATGTTAGATTTTCAATAGTTGATTCTCAGAAAATAAATGAAAATAATCAACTTGAATATACAGAAGATTTTCTTTTAATTTAATAGCATTAAAAAATTAATATTAATTCATATAGTTTAAACTGAATAAATAAAAAATACAAGAATTTGTTATCTAAATATTAAAGAAGCAAATTCTTGTATTTTTCTTTTTATTTTAAACATATAAATTCTTATTTCTTTCTAATTCTATATTAATTTATTTATTGTAAAGAAATTTTTCTTGATTATTTCATTACCTTGCGAAAGTCTATCACTCTCTGGTATCTTTTTTGTGTCTAGTGGCAAAATTTTAAGACCAAAATCAACAGCAAGAGTGCAATTACCATCAACTCCACAAACATAGAAAACATTTTTGCAAGTTTTTGCAAAGTTGATATATTTAAGTCCTTTTCTATATCGTTGTGAAATTGGGAATTCTTTTGTAGATATCTTTTTGATATAACCATTATCAGTTACAACAATAACATGAGAAAAATCAAGTTGAGAGGCAAATACGACACTATCCCCATCATCAAGATTAATACCTTTTACACCACCAGAAATACGTCCTTGAGTTGGCACATCAGATTTATCAAAATTTAGAGACATTCCTTTCTTTGTAAGCATTAAAATACTTTTTCCATTTTTATCAACTTCAACTGATTTTACTTCATCTCCATCACTTAACTTGCAAACTTGATAGAAAGGTTTGCCCACCATCATTTCACTTACATCACTTTTCTTCACCATTCCATTTTTTGTCATAAAGAGCAAACTTCCTTCTTCTGGTAATTTCATTATGCAGACTGGCATTTCATTTAATGATGATGCTTTTTCTATAGAAAGAAGACTTAAACCTTTATCTCTCCACTTGCATTCTTTTATTTCACTAACCTTTCTTTTTATAGCATTACCTTGACTTGTGAAAATTAAAATTGTGTCAGAAGAAGAGAATGTTTCAACCTGAATTGGTATATCATTTATGGTTGAATTATCTGCAATACCTTTTGTTGACATAGCATAATTTTTAGTTGTAACTTTTTTAACAGTGTTTCCTGCAGAAATGGACATTATATAATTTTTTGAAGAATCATCATCTTCTTTAACGCTTTCAAGTTTAATAGCACTATCTCCAAGAATATGAGATTTTCTTGCACTATTATAATTTTTCTTAATTTCTAGGATTTCCTTTTTAACAACTTCGTATTGTGCTTTTTTAGAAGCCAAAATTTCTTCGTATTCTTTAATTTTTTTCTTTAATTCTGCAAGTTCTTCTTCAAGTTTGTTTACTTCCAAATGAACAAGTCTTGCAAGACGCATATCTAATATTGCCTGAGCTTGTTTTTCTGAAAGGCTAAATTTATCTCTTAATTTTTGTTTAGCCTCGCTTACTGAAGCCGATTTTTTGATAATTTTTATTACTTCATCTATGTTTTTAATAGCAATCAAAAGTCCTTCAACTATGTGAGCTCTTTCTTTTGCTACATTCAAATCATATTTAGTTCTTCTAACAATAATTTCTCGTTGATATTGAGCATAATACGAAACTATTTCAAGAAGGTTTAAAAGTTTTGGTTTTCCACCTGCAATTGCAACCATATTTATTCCATAAGAAATTTGAAGATTTGTTGCTTTAAAAAGATATTCAAGGATTTTTTTAGGATCAGCATCTTTTTTAAGTTTTATAACTGCCCTCATACCATTTCTATCAGATTCATCTCTGATTTCGGTAACTGCAGAAAGTTTTTCTTTATTTTCTTCTTTGAGTTCTGCAATTTTTTGCAAAAGTTGTGCCTTGTTTACTTGATAAGGAAGTTCAGTAATGATTAAACTTGGTTTATCTCCGTTTTTTTCAATACTTACCTTTGCACGAATTATGATTTTTCCTTTTCCTGTTCTATATGCTTGCTCAAGTCCGTCATCATTAGAAATAATTTCACCACCAGATGGAAAATCTGGAGCTTTTATTATCTTCATCATTGCATCTATTTTAATATTAGGGTTGTTTATATATGCAACAACACCATCTATTACTTCCCCTAAATTATGAGGAGGAATGTTTGTTGCAACACCTACGGCAATACCTGACGCTCCATTTATAAGAAGATTTGGAAATCTTCCAGGAAACATGTCAGGTTCTTTTAATGTATCATCAAAGTTTAAGCTCCATCTTACAGTATCTTTTTCCAAATCTCGCATAAGTTCCATTGCAAGTGGAGTGAGCCTTGTTTCTGTATAACGCATAGCTGCTGGAGAGTCGCCATCAATTGAGCCAAAGTTTCCATGTCCGTCAACCAAAGGAGCTCTCAAAACCCAATTTTGCGCCATACGACACATTGCATCATAAACAGAACTATCTCCATGTGGATGATATTTACCAAGACAATCACCGACAATTCTTGCACTTTTTCTATAAGGTTTATCAGGTGTAACTCCAAGTTCAAGCATTGAATATAAAATACGACGTTGAACAGGTTTTAAACCATCTTCTACTCTTGGCAAAGCTCTATCCATAACAACACATTCAGTATATGGAATCATTGAATCATGCAGAACTTCGCTCATGCTCTTATAGATAATACCTTTTTCGTTTCCATTATCAGAATCATTATTCTCTTCGTCTAATTGCAAGGCTTCCTGTTCTTCATCTTCATACTTTATTTTTTCTTGCTCAAAGTTGTTATCGTTTTGCATATTTTCTCCTAAATTTTAAATGTAAAACTTAAATTAATTGATTTTTATTAATAAATTGTATCAAATTTTTAAATTTTCTTATAATTTTTTAAGAAATCATCTTCTCTATCAAAATTTGCATGTTCATTTATATAAGCTTTTCTTGCTTCAATATCATCGCCCATTAATGTTGTTACCATTCTTTCTGCTTCTGCTGCATCTTCAATTGTAACTTGAATAAGATTTCTTTTATCAGGATCCATAGTTGTTTCCCATAATTGCTCTGGATTCATTTCTCCAAGACCTTTATATCTTTGCAAACTATAATTTCTTCCCGCCCTGCTTATGGCTTCTGGAAGTTCATTATCAGAGTAAACATATTCTACGTAATCCTTTTTATAAACTTTATATAGTGGAGGAAGACCAATAAACACATGCCCATCATTGATAAGCCCTCTCATATATCTAAAGAAGAATGTAAGTAATATTGCCCTAATATGAGCACCATCTTGGTCAGCATCAGATAGAATAATGACTTTATTGTATCTTAAACTTGATAAATCAAAATCTTCTCCAATACCTGTATTTAAAGCAGAAATTATTGTTCTTATTTCTTCGTTGGCAAGAACTTGGTCAATACGCTTTTTTTCTGCATTTAATGGTTTTCCCCTTAAAGGCAAAATCGCTTGGAATTTTCTATCACGACCTTGTTTTGCTGAGCCACCGGCTGAATCTCCCTCAACAATAAATAACTCGCAAATATCTCTATTTTTTGAGGTTGCTGCTGACAACTTCCCGACCAAATTGAAGTTTTCTGCAGAATTTTTTGCTCTTGTAAGTTCCTTCGCTTTTTTTGCAGCCTCTCTTACCTTAGCCGCGCCTTTTGCTTTGCTTATTATAATTTCAGCAGTAGTAGAATTTTTCTTATCAGCAAAATATTTTGAAAGTTCCTTAATGGTCAAATTTTCAACCATAGTTTTAGCTTCTGGATTTCCAAGTTTAGTCTTTGTTTGTCCTTCAAATTGAACATTATTCATTTTAACATTTAGAACAACATTTATTCCTTCACGGAAATCTTCACCTAAAAGATTTTGCTCTTTTTCTTTTAATAAATTATTATTTCTTGCATACTCATTCATTACTTTTGTGAAAGCAGATCTGAAACCTGTTTCATGAGTTCCACCCTCTACAGTTGGAATGTTATTTACAAATGAAAATGAGTTTTCTGTATAACTATCTGTATAAATAAATGCAACTTGCAAGTCAAAGTTTTTATCTTCTGCATCAAAATAAACAGGTTTGTTAAACAACTTGTTTTTACCTTTAACTAAATACTCAACAAAGTCAGAAATTCCACCTTCATAATGATAAAATTCATGCTTATCAGTATTTAAATCGGTTAATTCAATTTTTAATCCCTTATTTAAAAATGCAAGTTCCTTTGCCCTTGTGCAAATCGTTTCAAAATTAAATTTAAGGTTTCCAAACATATCGCTGTCTGGTAAAAATGTAACCTTTGTTCCTGTCTTATCAGTTTTTCCAACCATCTTTAATGGTTCAACAGGAATTCCGCTATGCATCTTTCCATCTTCATCCATATAAGAATGGAATGCAATAAAATATTCTTTTTTATCTTTATAAACTGTAACATTACACCATTTTGAAAGCGCGTTTGTAACAGATGCACCTACCCCGTGAAGTCCACCTGAAAACTTATAATTATCTGTATTAAATTTACCACCAGCATGAAGAGTTGTATAAACAACTTCAACACCAGATTTGTGAAGTGTTGGATGATTATCTACAGGAATACCACGACCATTATCTTCAACAGTCACAGAGCCATCAGTATTTAAAGTGATTTTAATAGTATCTCCATAACCATTAGAAATTTCATCAATAGCATTATCAACAATTTCCCAAAGTAAATGGTGCATACCTTTAGAACCTGTTGTTCCTATATACATTCCAGGACGCAATCTTACAGCATCAAGTCCCTCCAAAACAACTATATCTTTTGCATTATAATTTTGATCAGCCATCAAATTCTCCTTGCTAATATATTCCTTTATTAGTATAGCATAAACTTTAATTTTAAACAATAAAAAATAAAATAAAATGGTTATTTTATAATTATACTTTTTGTCATAGTTTGAATTTAAAACATTTTATTTAAAAGTAAAATCAATATAAAAATTATTATTTTATTAATAATGTTATATTTTCTTGTTATTTATAGTTTATCAGTTGATTTTAATATATATTTTAAACCTAAATGTAAATTTTTGACGGACACACATAGTTTGAAACTTAAATTTTAAAATGTATAATTATACATAATATTGCATATTTATTTGTATATTTTTTTGTCATATTTTGTCATTAAATACATACTATAATTACAAACGGAGAATGACGTATGAAAAAAATTGTTTTAACTGGAGGTGGCACTGCTGGTCATGTTTACCCTGCCCTTGCAATAAAAGAAGAACTTAATAATGATTATGAATTTCACTACATAGGTGGAAATGGAATGGAAAAAAACATTCTTTCAGATTATAAAGACATCACATATCATCAAATTTCAACTGTAAAATTAGAAAGAAAACTTACCTTTCAAAATCTTTTAATTCCTTTTAAACTTATTAAATCTATAAATCAGTCAAAAAAAATCCTTAAAGAAATAAAACCAAATATCATTTTTTCAAAAGGTGGATTTGTTGCAGTCCCAGTAGTTATTGCAGCACATAAGTTAGGAATACCAATTATAAGCCATGAATCTGATTTAACTTTAGGGCTTGCAAATAAAATAATACTACATTACTGCGATAAAATGTGTGTAGCTTTTGAAAAGACCTCTTCTTATAATTCAAAATGTATATATACAGGTCAACCGATAAGGAAAAAAGTTTTAAAAGGAAATAAGAAAAAAATCAAGTTTGAAAATTCTGATAAATCTAAACCATATTTATTAGTTATGGGTGGTTCTACTGGTGCAAAATTTATAAATGAAAAAGTTTGGAAAAATCTAAATGACCTAACGAAGAATTTCAATGTTATTCATATTACAGGTAAACAGGCAAAAGATGTAAAACACCATAAAAATTATTTACAAGTTCCATATGCAGAAAACATTGGAGATTATATTGACCTTGCTGATATAGTTTTGTCTAGAGCTGGTTCTGGAGCAATAAATGAATTCTTAACCCTTAAAAAGCCAATGCTTTTAATACCTCTTTCAAAAAAATGTTCTAGAGGCGACCAAATAGAAAATGCAAAATTATTTACAAAACTTGGTTATAGTGAAATTATGGAAGAAGAAGATTATGATGATAAAATGTTTATGATTAAAATCAAAAATTTATATCAGAATAAAGAAAAATATATAAAAAATATGCAAAATGCAAAAATTCCAAATGCAAATGAAAAAATAAAAGATTTAATTAAACAAATAGAAAAATAAAAGATGTCCATTTAAGCATCTTTTATTTTATTTAACATTAAATTTTTTATATTTTTTTTAATTTATATGTAGTTTATTTTTAATTTTTATCAATAAATAAAACTAGGATCTTATTATTTTATTTAAAATAGGATAACCATTTCCTTCAAGGTTTTTGTTGTATGAAATTGGTTTACAACAAGTCAACAATTTCCTTTTTACATCATTTGGTTTTAAATAAGGCTCTTTTTCAAGCAACAACAATGCACAACCCGCTATCATTGGAGTGGCAACCGATGTTCCACTTAAAGTCACATAAGGTTTTTCTCTGCCACAAGACACAATATCAACTGATGGTGCTATTAAATCAGGTTTGAATCTTTGAAAAGCTGGTCCCCTTGAAGAAAATTCTGCAATTTCAAAATAATGTTCATCAAATTCTTCTTGACTTAACCTGTTATCATCAAAGCCACCAACTGTAATAATCTTGCTAGACACACCTGGACTTTTTATTGTTTGATATTCTGGTCCGCTATTGCCGGCAGCTGCAACCACAACAATCCCTTCCTGCCATAATGCATCTGCCCCAGCCATAATTGGATCATTAAATCCTAATGGCTCACTTCCAAAGCTCATACAAACAACTTTTATGTTATATTGTCTATGATTGTTATAAACCCATTCCATTGCGTTAAGAATTTTATCAGCAGAAGCTTCACCCAATCCGTTTAAAGCTTTTAAACTTACTATATTTGCTTGTGGTGCTATTCCTGAATATTTTCCACACGATAAAGCCCCATTTCCACAACAAACACCTGCAACAAATGTTCCATGACCATTATCATCATAGCAGATTTCTTTTCCGTTTATAAAATCTTTAAAGTATTTTATTCTTTTCTCTCCTACAACAAAATCTCCATGTTCATAAATCCCTGTATCAATAAAAGCTACCGTTAAGTTTTTACCCGTCAAAGAGCAGTTTTCTATGCCTAATATCTTTTTTGAGATTTGCATCAAAACTGATGCCTTACTTACTGACGAAATAAACTTAACTTGTGTCATGTTGGAAAGAAGTGAAATTTGTTTTTTGTCTGCTAAAATTCTAAAAGATTTAATAAACTGATATTCGTTTAAAATTTCAATTTTATAATGTAACAAAATATTTTTTAATCTTATGTAATCATATGCTTTTACTATACATTCCCATTTTTTATCGCTTTCCAAAAAATAAACCATATTTAAAAGCATTTTATCTATCTTATTATTAATCATTTCAAACTATCTAATATCCTTTTCATATTTTGATACTGCTCTTTGGATAGTGAATGTCTTAAATTTTCAATCATTGCATTGAGAGCATTATAATTGAATGTTCCTTTTGCTTTTTGACGAGAGACCTCTTTAAAAAGCTCGTCACTTAAATCTTTTTGAGACATATCTTTATATTCATCATACTTCTCTTTAAATTTTCTCTCATCAACTGGTTCATCTTTAATCTCTTTTGAATTTCTTTCTTCTTTTAAATTATTGTTATTTTTAAAATCTGATAATTTTGACATTGACAACTCCTAATTCAATATATGAAAAACATTCAAAATATTTCACAAAATATGTCTAAAATTGTTATTTTAATTTAATTATTTAATTTTTATTAATATTTATTATTTTTATTTTATTTTTAATATATTTTTATTTAATATTATTTTATTTAATTTTTATGTAACTTTTTAATAATTAAAAGAATATAAATCTATATGGATAATAATATTTTTGAAATGTTTACTAAATTAATGGGCAATTCTCAAAATAATGGGAATAATAATTTTTATAATTATCAAAACAACCCTGCATATACAAGCTATCCCAAAGAGGCATATACCTTTACTCAAAAAGAAAACAATTCTTCAAACGCAAACTTTTCAAACAATATAAATGAAGCTCAACAAAATTCTTATCAAAATGATAGTATAAATAATAATTCTTTTAATAATTCCAATAACATCTTAAATAGTTTTGCAAGTATGTTTAATAACCTTGGACAAAATAATCAACTTATGCCCCTCTTAATGTCGTTAATGGGCAAAAGCACCAACCTTTCATCATTGTCCGAAATATTTAGTTCGCAGAAGAAAACATCAAGCAAAGATTATGGTGTCTCAGAAAATGAAAACTCTCAAAGTAAAGAAGAAACACCAAATAGCGAAATATTATTATAATAAAAAAGACATTTAGCTGAATTTTATAACGCTAAATGCCATTTTATTTTTAAATATTATAACTGCCATTTTATTTTTAAATATTATAACTTATCAACAATAGAACCATCTTTAAAATATATTTTACGTTTACAGAATATATTTGCAATTGCTTCTTTAGTTGTTGCAAGAATTAAAGTTGTTTTCTTTTTTTGTAATGTTTTAATAAGATTTGTTGCAACCTCAAATGTTGCTTCATTCATTTGGTCAAAGATGTTATCAACCATTAATAAATCTAAATCACGGAATGTCAAACGAATTAATGATAAAATATACTGTTCATCTAAAGTTAAATCCTTAATTTTAGTATCTTTAATTTTTTCTAATGAATACTCAATTATTGCATTATTGATTTTACTTTCAATTTCATTATCGCTATATCCCCAAATCTTAAGAATGTATTTAAAGTTTTCATAAACAGATTTCTTTTCAAAAAAAACAGGTTTTGCAGGAACATAGCCAGCCTTTATATCTTCTTTATAATTTAATTTTTCAAGTGGAGTATCTTTTATATAAACTTCACCTTTAGTCAGTTTCTCAAGTTTTGCAAATATTCTCAATAAACTTGTCTTTCCACTTTCATCTTCACCAACAAAGGCTACACTTTCACCATCTTCAATTTCCATATTTATATTATAAAGAGCATAAAATTCTCTTGTATATCTAAGATAAAGGTTTTTAACTCTAATCATAAATTTCTCCTTTATATATATTACTATAAAGAAGAAAAAAATAAAAGCATTTTTTGCCTTTATTTTATATTTAAAGTAAATTGATTTGATATAGGCTCGCTTCCTACAATAATTTCTCCTGTTTTCTCGTTGTTTTCTTCTATTGTCCCTACCACTACTCTTAGTGTTATCTCGTTTTGTCCTTCATAATTAAACAAATATGTTTGAGTTAAAACATCTTCATATTTAGTAAATTTTTCTTTTCCAAGACTATCACTTGCTTTTGCAAAAATAGTTGTCATAGAATACCACTCATCAATTTCTTCAACATTAAAAGTAATTTTTTCTTGATTCTCTTTCCAGATAACAACTTCTCCAAGTTTGCTAAACTTTATTTGGACATCAACACCTTTTCCTTTAAGTCTGCTGTCGTTTTGAAAAGAAATTCTCACACCATAATTTTTGCTTCCAGCGGCTGTTATTTCATTTATTGTTGCACTTTTTATCATTGTTGCATCTTCACAAGCAAACATTGTTAAAGCACAAAAAAATAATATAAAAACAATTGCTGACCTAAATTTTTTCATAAAAAAACACCTCTTTTTATTTATTCCCTAAAAGGTGCTGTTTTAATCTTTTATGTAAAAATTTATAAATTTTATTTTTATTTAAAAACAATTTTCAATATGGTTTATTTGATCTCCAATAATTTCAACAACATCAAACCTACAATTTACATCTAACAACTTGTTTTCAAGCAAATATAGTTGTGCTATTTTTCTGATTTTTTGTTGTTTATAATAATTGACAGCCTCGCTTGGCCTTCCAAATACCAAAGTTTCTCTATTTTTTACTTCAACAAAAACATAAGTATCGTTTTGCTTTGCAATTATATCAATTTCTCCAATTTTATTTTTATAATTGATTGCTAAAATCTTATACTTTCTTTTTTCTAAAAATTTTTGTGCTGAAATTTCACCACTATTTCCTATAACTTTGTTAAACTTTTTCATTAATCTAATGTTATTTTCCCAAGTCTTCCCTTTCTAAAGTCATCTATAACTGCATTTGCAGTTCTCTCTAAATCATACTCATCTTTAGAAATCAAATATCCTCTTTTCTTTGCAATCGCCTCTAAAGATAAATCTTCACCATATCGCTTTACTGCAATTCCTGGATATTTTTCTTCAATCATTTTTAAAAGTTCTTGTGCAAGAATTTCATTATCTACAATTATTTCGTCTTTAATACTTCCAATAAAAAGCAGCTTTTTTGCCACCTCTTGATTTTCTAAATTTGGATATAAAGTCCCTGGAGTGTCGCAAAGTTCAATATTATCGCCTATTCTTATCCATTGTGCTTGTTTTGTAACCCCTGGTCTATTCCCTGTGATTGCCTTTGCTTTGCCACAAAGATTATTAACAAGAGTGCTTTTCCCAGAATTTGGGACCCCAACAACTATAACTCTGATTACTGTTTTTATGCCTTTATTTTTAAATTTTTCAATTTTATCTTTTGCCAAATTATTGATTTTTTGTCTAATCATTTTAGAAGCACCTGACATGGTACTGTTTAAAAGATAAAAATCACTATTTTCACTTTTATAATTTTGTGCTAAAATTTTCACCCTCTTTTCATCTGCCATGTCGGTTTTATTAAAAACATACAAGACAGGTTTATTTTGTGTAAGTTTATTTAAAGTTGGATTGATACAAGATATTGGTGCTCTGCTGTCAAGGACATAGCATACTACATCAATATTTACAAGAAGTCTTTTAATTTCTTTTAGTGCCTTGGTCATGTGACCAGGAAACCAATTTATTTTATTTGTCAAACTTTCCATAAATAATCTTACCTTTTTAATAATATAATATTTTTTATATTTTTAAACAATTTAAAATAAAAATTTGAGAAAACTTGTGTTTTTTAATTAATATTTAAAATTAATATAAATTAACTTTTAAAATAGTTGTTATTGTCTATATAAATAGGTTGAGTCCATGCCATTTTACCATTTTTATCAACAACCTTGCACCAAACATAAAACTCTTCACCACTTAAAACATATTCTCCATAATTGATTTCTTTATCATTATCATCAAAAATGTTTTTACACTTCCTTTTGTTTGTAAGGAAAGTGATATTTTTAACTTTGCTTGTTTTAATTTTTATTTTTCGTCCACAAATTCTATAGTCAAAAATTTCAGGTCCGCATGAAGCATAAAATTCACCATTTTTAATTGAATTTATAATATCTTGCTCATTTTTATTCGCATTTACCATCAAAAAACCACCAAAGCATTTATCAGTTTTGCAATTTTTATATGGTCCATGAAAATCATCACCTGCTGTTACAAGCAACTTTTTATTATGATTCAATAGTGTTCTTATCAATAATTCTGCGTTTTGAATTCCTGTTTCTTCATAATAATCCTTATGATTATACACTTCAATCAAATGAAATCCATTTAATTTTATAAATTCACTATCTAAAAGTCTTGAAAATAAAGGATGATTAAATTGAACTAAAGAATAATTTTTAATCAAATTACTTATGTCTTTCTGAAGTTGTAAATAATTTTTATAGTAATAAGTTGTATGATTATCATTAAAAGTCCCAAAACAACAAAAGTGAGCATACCCTCCTTTTGTTTTTTCCTTACCATTATATGAGCACGAAACTTCTATTCCATGTAAAACAACCAAATCATCGTCAATCTTTTTATAGCAATAAACCTCATGATTTGTAATTCCTAAAAAGTCATATCCATTTTCTCTATAAATTTTTCCACTTCTTCTGTTGTATATTTACCATCTGAATCTGTTGTATGAGTATGTAAATTACCTTTTAAGTATTTATTTTTATTTTTATTGCTTATAAAAATTTTATTTTGAGGGATCAAAACTCCTTCATTTTTATTCTTTTGATAAGTATTAAAAAAATAACTTTGATTTTCATGAACTTCGTGTTTTTTGCAAAGGTCAAAATATTCTGCTTCTGAAACATATTTAAAGTTTATTTGATTATTTTTTAAATTTTGTAGGTCAAAATTTGCTTTTAAAACAAAAACATCTATTTCATTTTTATCGTGCTTTTTTCTTTCAATTTTTAGTTTAAACACATTTTCAACATCTATATCTAAACCTAGTTTTTCTTTTGCTAATCTCACAACGCTATCTAAACTAGACTCGTTATAATAAACATAACCGCATAAACAACCCCATGTGGAATTGTTATTTTCTTTCATCAATAAAACTTCATTTTTATCATTAATAATCCATAAATGAACCATTAAAAAATACTAATTTCTTTTTAATTTATAAGATTTTAAATCCACTTTTGTTTTTAATTTTTCTCTTTTGTTATTAATTATATTGACTAATTCTTTCACTTTGTTTTTCCTTAAAAAGTAAAATATATTTTATAAGATGTTTTAATTGTCTTTGCGTTTTAATTGCCTAGCGATTAGCTGTCTAACAAATCAGGACGAACAGCTTTTGTCTTTTCTAAAGCTTTCTCTTTTCTCCACTTCTCAACTTCACCATGATTCCCAGACAAAAGAACTTCTGGAACTTTATATCCCATAAAGTCAGCCGGTCTTGTATATTGTGGATACTCAAGCATTCCTGATGAAAAACTTTCTTCTTCTAAACTCTCTTTATTTATAACACCATCAACATATCTTGATACAGCATCTACTATCACCATTGCAGGAAGTTCGCCACCAGTAAGAACATAATCTCCAACAGAAATTTCTAGAGGATTGAAAATATCTATAACCCTTTGATCTATACCTTCATAATGCCCACAAATGAAAATTAAATGTTCTTCTTTTGCAAGTTCTTTAACTATATTCCCATTAAAGACTTTTCCACTTGGACTTGGAAGTATAATCTTTGCTTTTTCATCTTTAACACTTTTCACTGCATCAAAAACTGGCTGAACTGCCATAAGCATTCCAGCACCCCCTCCAAAAGGATAATCATCACATTTTTTATGCTTGTCTTTTGAAAATTCCCGTATATCTATTATGTTTATCTCAAGCAAAGATTGCTCTTTTGCTCTTTTTATTATACTAGAATTTAGATATGAAAAAGCATCTGGAAATAAGGTTAAAATATCTATTCTCATACCATAACCTCTTTGATTCTTTCGCTATCTACTACTAAATGGTCATTTTCTCTTTTGAAAACATCTTCAACATAAGGAACCTGATAACTTCTTCCGTCCTTCTCAATGATAAAAATGTCGCTTGAGCCATAATTTATTACATCTATAATCTGCCCTATGATTTCACCCTTTTCATCGTGAAGAACCATACCAATAAGATCATCAATTAAAAAGTCCTCGCTGTCTTTAGCACTTTCCAACAATTCCTTCTCAACCTTTATCGTTTGGTTTCTATAATTTTCTGCATCATTTCTTGTTTTTATCTCATCAAACTTTATATAAACATATCCTTGTCTTACAGAAATATGTTCAACATTCATTGTCTTTTGACCAACAACACAACTTTTTAATAAATTAAAAACAGCAAGGACATTTGTCAAAGGCATCGCTTTAACTTCGCCCTTTATTCCTTGCGGTTTCAATATTTTTGCAATTTCTATCATGTTATTCACCAAACTTCACAAAAGCTTTTTTGTGTTGTCTTGATGAGATTGATTTTACGATTGCTCTTATGCTTGAAGCAACTTTACCAGATTTTCCAATTACTCTGCCCATATCATCTTCTGCAACAAAAACATGATATACGATTTCATCATTTTCTTCTGTTTCAGTTACTTTTACGCTTTCCTCGTCAATAACTAAACTTTTGACGATGTATTCAATAAGTTCTTTCATAAACTTAAGTCTCCTTATTTGAGCATTATTATTTTTCAATTATTCCACTTTTTACAAGAAGATTTTTTGCTGTATCAGTTGGTGTAGCACCATTTTTAAGCCAAGTTTTAGCTTTTTCAGCATCAATCTTAATTTCTGCAGGGTTTGTAAGTGGGTTATAAGTTCCAAGAATGTCAATAAATTTACCATCTCTTGGTGCTCTTGAATCAGCAACTACAACTCTGTAGAATGGAGATTTTTTATCACCTTTTCTTGTAAGTCTAATTTTAACTGCCATTTTTTCCTCCTTTAAAATTTTTGCAATTGTTAATTGCTATTGTATAGTTACTTTTCAGTAACGTTATACCAAATTAAAATAAACCTTTTCTAAATTTTCCATTTTTGATTTGTTTCATCATTTCTTTTGATTGTTCAAATTGTTTCAAAAGTTGATTTACTTGTTGAATAGAAGTTCCACTTCCTTTTGCAATTCTTTGACGTCTGCTTGCCTTTATTATGTCAGGATTTCTTCTCTCTTGTGGTGTCATTGATTGAATTATTGCTTTATTGACTAAAATTTGATTTTCGTCAATATCAAGATTTTTTATTTTTCCACCAAGCCCTGGTATCATGCCTAAAATATCTTTAATATTACCCATTTTCTTCAAACTGTCAATTTGAGCAAGATAGTCATCAAAAGTAAATGAATTTTCTCTAAATTTTTTCTCCATTTCTTTTGCTTGCTCTTCAGTAACTGCTTCCTGTGCCTTTTCTATAAGAGAAAGCACATCACCCATTCCAAGAATTCTGCTTGCAATACGGTCTGGATAGAAAGGTTCTATATCACCAATTTTTTCTCCAACACCTGTAAACTTAATAGGTTTTCCGGTGATTGCTTTTATTGAAAGTGCTGCACCACCCCTTGTATCACCATCAAGTTTTGTAAGAATAATTCCTGTTATGTCAAGGTCTTTATTAAATGAATCTGCAACAGTAACTGCATCTTGTCCTGTCATTGCATCAACAACAAGCAAGATTTCTGCAGGATTTACTTCTTTTTTGATGTTTTTAAGTTCATTCATCAACTCTTCATTTATATGAAGTCTTCCTGCTGTATCAATAATAACAGTATCAAATCCCTGTTTCTTTGCATGTTCTACAGCCTGTTTTGCTGTCTTAACAGGATTTTGAGTGCCTTTTTCAAAAACTTCTACATTCGCTTGTTTTCCCACAACTTGCAACTGATTAATTGCTGCAGGTCTATAAATATCACAAGCAACTAAAAGTGGCTTTTTTTCAGTTTTTTTTAAATATGCACCAAGTTTTGCACACATTGT
>CALWRN010000055.1 GCA_944383975.1 uncultured Clostridia bacterium
GCTTGCCCCTGTTTTTTCATCGCCTGAAAGTTGATTTATAAGTTCTTTTACAACTGGTGTAGTCTTTAAAAGTGCAACTCCACCACCAGGAACAACGCCTTCCTCGCTTGCTGCTTTTGTTGCTGCAAGAGCATCTTCAATACGAAGTTTTTTCTCTTTCATTTCAACTTCTGTTGCAGCACCTACTTTTATTACAGCAACTCCTCCTGCAAGTTTTGCAAGTCTTTCATTAAGTTTTTCAATCTCATATTCGCTTTTTTGAAGTTTTATTTGTGCTTTTATTGCATTTACTCTAGACTTAATTTTATCACTATCTCCATTGCCTTCTACGATTGTTGTATTATCTTTATCAACTTTAACCATCTTTGCTCTACCAAGCATATCAATGGTAATATTTTTAAAATCTAAACCTAATTCTTCAGATATTACACTTCCACCAGTAAGAATTGCAATATCCTCAAGCATTGCTTTACGCTTTTCTCCAAAACTTGGGGCTTTTACTGCAACACAATTAAATGTTCCACGAAGTTTGTTGAGAATTAAAGTTGTTAATGCTTCACCTTCAACATCATCTGCAATAATTAAAAGTTTAGCCGACATTTTTACAATTTGCTCAAGTAATGGCAAAAGTTCTTGAATGTTTGAAATCTTTTTATCTGTAATTAAAATATATGGGTCGTCAAGTTCTGCAAGCATTTTATCTGTATTTGTGCACATATAAGGAGACAAATATCCTCTGTCAAACTGCATTCCTTCAACAACTGATAACTCGGTTTTCATTGTTTGTGACTCTTCTACTGTAATAACACCATCGCTTCCAACTTTTTCCATTGCTGAAGCAATTAATTGTCCAACTTCTTCATCTCCGGCAGAAATAGAAGCAACCTGCATAATGTCTTTTGAATCATTGACTTCTTTTGAAATTTCTTTCAATTTTTCAACAATCTTATCAACAGCTTTAAATATTCCCTTCTTTAATATAACAGGATTTGCTCCTGCAGCAAAATTTTTCATTCCTTCCCTTACTATTGCTTGTGCAAGGACTGCTGCTGTAGTTGTTCCATCTCCTACAACATCATTTGTTTTAACACTGACTTCTTTGATAAGTTCAGCCCCCATATTTTCAAAAGGATCATCAAGTTCAATTTCTTTTGCAATAGTAACACCATCATTGGTAATTAATGGTGAAGAATATTTTTTGCCTAAAACAACATTTCTACCTTTTGGACCAAGAGTTATTTTAACAGTATTTGCAAGAGTGTTAACACCTTTTTCAAGTGCTTTTCTTGCTTCAATTCCTTCCAAAATTTTTTTAGCCATTATTTTATTATCCTCCTAATATTATTCAATTACAGCCAAAATATCAGGTTGTCTTACAACAACATATTTAACATCATCAATAGAGACCTCAGTCCCTGTATATTTTCCGTATAAAACTTTATCTCCAACTTTTACTTGCATTCCAATATCTTTGCCATCTGGACCTTTTCCACTGCCTATAGCAACAACCTTTGCAAGTTGAGATTTTTCTTGGGCTGCTGTTGGAAGCAATATTCCCCCTTTTGTTTCTGTTTCATTTTCAAGTGGAAGCAAAACCACTCTATCAAATAAAGGTTTAATATTCATTTTAATCCTCCTCTAACCTTTAAATATATATGACTTTAATTAAGCAATTTCCTTCTTTTATCAAAGAAATTGTAAAATTTATACTTTAATATTATAAACAATCGGAGAAAAATAGGCAAATTTTTTAAGTTTATTATTTCTCATAGTTTGCAATATTTTGTCATACACTATATTGTATATTTATAGTTAGGAGTAAATCAATATATAATGCCAAATTTTTATCAACGAAACAAAAAAATAATTTTATCAGCTGTAGTTTCTGCTTTTTTAGTGATTTGTCTTATAATAGCAAATTATTTATCACTACTGCTTATAAAAACAGATGGTGAAAGCACAAGTGTTAAATCTAATAATTTTGAAATACATTGTCTCTCTCTTGCTAAGTCTCAAGTTGAAAGTGAAGCAACTACACTTGCAAAAGATTATATGCTTATTGGTGCTGGTGGCTTTGTTTGGAAAAATGAAAATTATTATCATGTTATTAGCAGTGCTTATTCAAATAAAAATGATGCAATACTTGTTCAAAACAGCATAAAAACAAATCAAAATTTAGATAGTGAGATTATAACAATTTCTTTTGAAAGTAAAGAAATTATAGGAAATTTTTCTAGTGAAGAAACAAAGGTTCTAACAAAAGCACTAAATTGTTTTCAAGAATATTACTTAAGTATATATGATATTGCAATAAGCCTTGATACATCAGTTTACAATGAAATTTCAGCACGGCTTGCAGTAAATAATATACACAATAACCTTGCAACTACAATAGCTAATTTTGAAACAATCTATAAAGATAATTATGTTGGAAACATAAAAATTCTTCATGACGCACTTAAAAAAGCATCTCAAACAAGTCAAGCTCTATGCAGTGGACTGACAATCAACACAAATCAAACATATTCTTCTTTGTTAAAATATAGATACCTTGAAATGCTGAATATCTTTTATAATATAAAATTTGAATAAAAAAGACTAGATTTTTTCTAGCCTTTTTCTTTTTATTATATTCTGTTTATGCATTTGCTTTTGTATATACGTAATAATCTCCCTCTTCTGCTTTTGTATAATTTGCTGTATCATTTAAATAAGTGTTTGCATTTTCAGGATTATCAACAATTGTTTTTAAAACTCTGATATTTACAGCATTAGCGATTATGCCTGCACAACTATAATTTGATGTTAATTTTTTATATATTTCTGCACTTTCAACAATAACTTCTTCTATAGCAAAGGCACTGCTTGAATATGAATTGTTATATAAATCATTCACATCATCAGTTATGGTAATCTTTTTTAAATCAATACCTAACATAGAAATATCTATATTTTTATCCAATACTACTTCTGTTAATAATTCACCATTTATATATAAGTGAATATTATTAAAATATACAGAGCCGTTGCCATAACTATTAAAATCTATTGAAAGCCATTGATCAATATCACCTAAAAAGTTAATTGTAGTATTATTAAAATCAATTCCATCATACCCTGAATAAATGTTTTTTACTGTGCTTGGTATTGTTATATTTTCAAATGTTAAAGATGAGTATGGAACTTCTCGTATACAATCAACTGTATAATCATCACCTTCAATGTATTTTATAATTTTAATTTTTTGTAAATCTAATTCAATTGGGAAATATGCCAAACCATTTAAAGCTTCTTCTCCCATAAAATATGCACTTATAGCTATCATAAAACCGGTTTTTAAATCATAATTTCTCCAACCCCTTAAGTCTTTTAATGTAAAAATTATATCATCACTATTTACTGATAACCAGATTCCTTCTTGATCAAAAATTCCTCCTGACGAAGCCAATATTGTTGACATAGCAAGTATATAATCTGCCATTAACTTAGATGACTGCATAATTTCATCTTGACCACTTAATTCTAAAAGTTCAGATTGCTTGCCTAAACTTAATGAATATAATACTTCAACCTTCATAGGAAATGCTTCTTCAGTAAATTCACCCATAATTATTTTTGCACAAAGTTCCAACATCATTATTGGTGTAACACTTTGTTCTCCATTGTTTGGAGTATATAATACATCACTATATAAAGCGAATTGTGAATCAATAATTGGATTAAAATATTCCATCACTTTGGAAACATTTTCAATTGAAGTTTCTAAAACATCAGTTTGTAAAACTAAAACATCTTCATTTAATATATATTGCTTTGTTGGTGCTTTATAATAATATGAGAAAGATTGTGGCACAACAACATTTGATGGAGCATCTATTAAATCTGCAGTTTTTGTTTCTTCGTCTATTTCAAAAACAAG
>CALWRN010000056.1 GCA_944383975.1 uncultured Clostridia bacterium
TGCTTGCATTTAAAAAATGCAGGAGGTATATTATGAAACATAATGATAAATTTGATTTGGTTTTAAGAGGAGACGATGATAGAGAGCCATTAAGTTTATTTGACCCATTCTTTGATCACTTTTTTGATGCTCCTATGATGCATAGAAGAGATATGCGCCAATTAGAAAATATAATGAAGACTGATGTAAAGGAAACAGAAAAGAGTTACGTTCTTGATATTGATTTACCAGGTTTTGATAAAAAAGATATAAATGTTGAACTAAAGAATGGTTATCTTACAATAAGTGCAAAGAGAGAACATGACTTTGAAGATAAAGATAAAAAAGAAAATTATATCAGAAAAGAAAGAAGTTATGGACACTTTAGCAGAAGTTTTTATGTTGGAGATATTAAGGAAGATGATATTGATGCAAGTTTGAAAGACGGAATATTGCGTATAGAACTTCCTAAAGAAGAGAAGCAAGAAACAAAATCAGGTAAGATTGAAATAAAGTAATCTTTAAATAAAGAATCATGTCTTTTGATATGATTCTTTATTTTATAAAAGAGAATAGATTATATGTTTGAGAATACAATTTTAATATATTGACATTTTTCATTATATAAATTAAAATATAACTAAAGGAATAATTTAATAATGAAACGAAAGAAAAGTATTAAACGGGCGAAGAAAGAAGGTTTATTAAAAACATTAGAAGTATTTTCATTATCCACATTAGCATTGATGACATTGAGTACATTAACAACAGTGGTGGCATTTCCTATTACACATAATAATGTGATAGAAACTTATAAAGAAACAGAGGAATATAAAAATCAATATAATGAAGATGTAGAGAAAGTTGAAAATAAATTTAAAGACGATGAAATTGATTATGAAACACTAAAAGATGAGATGGCTGAACTTGGAACTTCTAATTATATTTATTTTATGGCAAAAGAGTCTAAAGAACCTGAAATACAAAGTTTGGTAAAAATTGATAAAGTATGTACTTTAGTGAATTTATCAGCATTAGGAAGTATAGTGGGATTGTTTTCAATGGGATTGATTGCTCATAAGCATATTGAAAATATCCCTGCTGAAAAAGAAATGTAGTTATTGATAAAGGTTAAAAATATATTTATATTATATAAAATTATATAAAAAGTTTAATAAATTAAAGTTATAATTTGGAAAGAAGACAGAAAAATATTTCTGTCTTCTTTTTTATGCTTTTTAAATGGTTTATTCAAGTAAGGAAATAAAATAAAGGTAAATGGTTATTAATGCAATAATGAAAGGTTACTTTAATAATGAAATTAAGGATGAAATTATTGAATAAAACTAATAAACAATTAATTATAAATTAATATAAAAGAAGAGGGGGCTTAATATAGATGAAAATGCTCTTAAAATAAAAATAAGGTCATTAATAAATGACCTTAATAAAAATTGACGACCTAATTGTTAAGGAATTCGTAAAATGTGTAATTGCTCACGATAATGGAGAAATAAACATTTATTTAGGAATTTCCAAAAACAATGGTAGTGCATCTAACTGGCTCCCCAGGGCATGCAGAACGCCACTCATAGTAGGGGATATTATTATATTTCAAATCGTTAAAATTTAATAAAAAAGATAGCATCTAACTATCTTTTTTGTAGTTTAAATAAATATTAGTGGGGATTCAACCAAAGGATCTTTTTTAATAAAGTTGATTATTTTAGTCCTATCATCTTCTGATTTTTCTTGATAACATTTAGAATTTTTAAATGCATCTATCATTGTTTTGGCCAAAAGTTCTTTGTTATAAACCAATCCTTCAATTTTTTCATCTAATGTCCCATTTTTATGATTTGTTATTTCAACTAAAAATCTGTAATAATCTCTTACAGCTATTGGTGTAGCCTTTTTATTTGGAACTAAGCCTATTGGGTTATCATTAGTTTCTTCTACTTTGTCGTATTCATTCAAATGCTCTTCATCTACAAAATAATAAATTCTCATTTATACCTCCTTAAATATTCTTCTAAAGCCCTAGCTATGGGCTCTGGGTTATCTGATAATTGTAAATTAGTAAATGTTTCTGTAAACCATTCTGCATTATTGGATGTACTATATTTAGATAAATATATTTTATCTTTTCTTTTTATGTTTTGATAGTGATTTTGAAAAATTTTTATAACATCATTAAAAATTTCTTTTTCAATCCTTCCAAAAGTTTGAGAAGTAGAAAATTTTAAATCAATTTTTCTTGATTTTGCTATTTTAGTTATAATACTATTTTCTACAGCATGTCCTAATTCGTGTGTAATCAGATAATCTCTACTTTTAAACATGGTGTTTATTGGAACAAAATGTCCAGATGTTACACCCGATGTTACTGATTTTACAACTTTATCATAATTAATTAGCTGTCTTTTGTCAAGGCAAATTCTTTGTATTAGTTCGCCATTATTATCTAATGTTGCAGCACAATAGCCTAAAGTTCCGCCTGTTAATTTTTCGCTGCCAAACTGAATGTCTGCTGCAATAGTTGTGTTTTTTAATATTTTTTTATACTTGTTAGACAAATTAAGCACTTGCTTTTGTTGTCTTTCTAATACTTTGTCATCAATGTCATCAGTTGATTTTCTAGTTGAAATTTTATTTTTCTTAAGAAAAAGAATTATATAAGGTTCAGGCACAAATCAAAAATTTAATTGACCTTATGAAAAATGGTCTTGCTTATCCAGAAATGAAACAAGAAATGGATGAACTGCAAGAAAAGAAAAATACTCTTATTGAAGAAATTAAGAGTATAAAAAATAAAAACTACTTGTCAACAATAAGTGCAAGTAGAATTAAACAAGATTTAATTAATAAAATACAAAATTTAGATGATGCAACAATAGATGTGGCAATAAAACTCTATGTAAAAGGAATTAGGGTAAATAAAAATCATAGTATGGATGTTTTGATAGGCTTTCGCAAGGATAGTTCTTCAGCTCCATTATCTAATGAAGAAAAAGAACAAATTTCTAAACATCTCAATACTATGAGTAACTCTGGCTCCCCAGGTAGGATTCGAACCTACGGCCTATCGGTTAACAGCCGAGCGCTCCACCACTGAGCTACTGGGGAATATGTTATTTTTAAGTTTGCATACCTATAATATCAAAAACTTTTTGCTTTGTCAACAATTTTAACAAAAAATATTTTATTTTTTATAAATCATTTTATGATATTAAAACTTTTTATTTTATAAGTTATATATCAATATTAAGTATATTATTAAAATAAAAGGTTTTTGTGTATTTATAAGTCTATTTTGGTTTAAAATAAAAAAAAGAATGTTTAAAACACATTCTTTTTTATAGCAATCAAAACATAGGCACCCAAGGAAGAAAACCTATGTCTTGACGCTACATTTATATAATAACACATAATTTTGTAAAAATCAATTAATTTTGTAAAATTTTATAAAATTTTGTAAAAAATAAAATAAAAATATATTAAATTTTTTAAAACTTATCATATTTTATAAAAGGGGAATATTGACTTTTAGGTGTTATTGTGTTAATTTATTTATGAGGGAAATACAAATGAAGAATTCAAAAAAAGATAATAATATATTAGAATATTTTGATTATCTCAACTTAAATTTTCATAATGGGCTTTGGTTAACACTGCTAAATTTAAGAAAAAAGATGATAGCTGAAAATTTAAGTCTTGCAGATGTTTCAAAAGCTGTTGAAAGTGGAGAAATACAGGGGATAAATAAATATAGTTTATCTAATCTAAGAAGTTTATCTATTTATTATGCACTTTTTTCAGTTGTTGCATTTAAGGAACAATATGAGGCACTTCTTGATTTAGATATGATATCTAAAGATGAAGAGCAACAAAAATTTCTTAGCAAGTTTCCTAATATGAGTGGTTGTCTTGAATTGTTATCTTTTTTAAGAAATAACACATCCCACGCAGGATTAATGATTTCAACTTTTGGAGACACTATCTTAATAAAAGATATGCAAATTCATTTAAATGATTTAAAAGATTATTTAGACTCAGTTATGGCAACTTTATTAAAAAGTTTTAAAGCTTATAAACACACTATGGCACCTGAAATGACTCGTAAAAATTTACATTTTGTTCCTTTTAGTGCACAGAAAACTTTATTTGAATCACTAATTAAACCAGAAGATGGTGAAGAATTTCCATTCACAAAAATAGATTCTAAAAATAATAAATTTATGGATAAATTGTTAATCATAATGACAAGTGAAAAACTTAATGAGATTATGTTGACAAATCCAACCATGAAATGGAGTGAAATAAAGAAAGAAATTCTTGGTTTTATAGGTCAGTATAAGGGTTACCCTAATTTTAACGAAATAATAAATATATTTAAAAGTGACAAACAAATTATTGATATTGATGCAATTTTATACGCACAATTTGTATTATCTAGCAAGTTATATGATTTAGAATATGATTATAATGGTAAAATTGAAAATATATCTTCTTATAGTGATATAAATCAAATTATAGATTATTTAAGAAATTCTATTATTCATGGTATGTTTGAGTTAGAAGATAGTGGTGAAATTTTATGTAGTGGATTAAATTCACAGGGGTATAGTAAATTAAAAGATGTAAGAAAACTAAGAAGAAAATTAAATGAAAAAGACTTACAAATTATATTAAGAAACAACCCTATCTTTGCAGATGAAAATGTTGAAGATAAGATTGCGGTAAGCAGTGATGAGTTAACATACATTTGCAAAAATATTGCTAGAATTTACGAGAATGAAAAAGATTATCCTAAATTATTAGAATAAATACTATTTTAATAGCGGAGCTAGTATGACAGATGATGAAAGGGAGATTGTCAATTTAAAAGTTTTTAATAAATTATGGCAACTTCTATTAGAAATAAAAAAAAGAATGATTGAAAATGATTTGAGTTTTTCTCAAGTAAAAGAGCAACTAATAAAAGAAGACAAAAGATTAAATTATTATATAAATAAGTTAAATAGTTTAAGTGAATATTATGCTCTTTTTAAGTTTATTGCCTATAAGGAGCAATATGAAGCTTATATTAACATGGACAATGTTCAATCAGATGAAAAATTGAACGAAATGTTAGAAGCTACATCTCAAATAAGCCTGCTTGATATACTGTATGTTATAAGAAATCATGGGGCTCATAGTGATGATAAAGTGCACTTAAGATGTGGGAAAATATTTTTTGATTTTGGGGATAAATCAATTAGTTTAGACGCATTAAAACTTTCATTAAGTAAGGCAATGACCAAAGGACTTTTGAAAGATGCACAGGGCTATCTAATAATGTTAAGCAATTTGACAAAAGATTTAAAAAATCTTTCTATTGGTAAAAAAAAGTCGTTATATAGAAAACTTCGCAAAAATAATTATTTGGGAGTTTTAGTAAGTCAAAGTAGTGCAACTTACAGAGATTTTGACAGAGACTTTGACAAATACGACAAATCTAACTTTATTGAAGTGATAAATAAATATTTGATGATTTCTGTTAGTGAGTGTTTAAATACATATATCATTGATAATCCTGACGCTAAGTGGAGTGATGTTTTAAAGAAAAACAAAGGGCTTTTTGAAATTCCAGGATTTGAATCTATTGGAATATTATTAAAAGATCAAAAAGGTAAATTAATTGATAAAAAAGTTTTAGATATAGATGTGATTTTATATTCGCAATTTATTTTTTCTACTTGCTTTAGTTCACAAGTTGATTATGAGGATAAACTTGATTCTCAGGTGTTTGAGGAAGGAAGTAAGAATGACTTGCTAGAAAATATGAGAAATGCCATTTTGCACGGAAGAATGAAGTTTGGAAAGAATGGTGAAATTATTTTTTATGATTTAACCGATCAAGGAGAATTTGTATTTAAAAATTTAAGAAAAAGTAGGGCAAGTCTTAAAAAAAGAAGAATATCAGTTGATGATTTTCAAGAGGTGCTAAGGAATAATCCATTAAATACAAAAGATAATTTAGAAGGTAAAATTGCATGTTCATCAGATCAACTTTATGATATTTGTTGTGAACTTTTTAAAATAAAATTAAACGGATTAAAAAAACATGATCCTGAAAATGAATAAAAAAATAGAGAAATCTATTTTTTATTTTTTTTATTTTTTTCATTATTTTATTAATTAAATAATAAATTTATTATTAATTTTTATTTTATTTATTTAATTATTTCTGATTTTAATGAAAAATATTTTAAATATTTTTTATTAATATTAATATTATAATATAAATATATAACTACATATAATTACTAAATTCGTCAAAACATTTGCTTTAAAGATTAAAAAAGTGTTATTATGAAAATACTAAAGGATAGAGGTTTTGATGAAGAAAAATATATTTGTTATTTTCGGATTGGCAATTTTATCTATTTTTTGCTTTACTGCATGCAATAGTGTGCCAAGCATAACAGGGAAATTTAAAGATGATGAATATATTGTTTCAGTTGATGAAACAATAGATTTTTATGATTATCTTGATTTGTCAGGCGTTGAAAAACAAAATGTGACAATATCATCATCTAATGAAGAAATTTTAGCCGAACAAGAAGATGGAACATATTTAGGCGTTTCTTCTGGAGTAACTTATGTTTTTGTAAATTATCAAGGACGTGTTTTAGCAAATGTTAAAGTAACTGTAAAATACAAACAATCAAAACCTAAAAATTTTGTTTTAAGCGAAGATGGCGTATATTCTTGGGATAAATCTTTTGTTGTTATTGACGGTGTTGAAAATTATGCATCTAGTTATGAAATTGCTTATTCTTTAATAGATGAAAATAGTGATCCAAACAGAATAGAATATAGTTATGTAAATACTGAAAGTAATAGTTATGCTTTTGATAAGACAGGTTCATATTATGTTAAGGTAAAAGCAATAAGTTCTAATAAATATGTTGATGATTCTGAATACACCGAGCAGGCAATAGTTAATTATGGTGTAATGGGAATTCTTGAAAATGTGTCTATTCAAAACAATGAAGTCTATGGAGAACAAAAAGCTGTAGTTTCTTGGGATGCAAAAGAGAATGCTCTTTATGATATTTATATTAATGGAATAAAATTTTTTGACAGCATAGATCAAAATAATTTTGAATATGATTATTCTAAATTTAAGTCAAGCGATGAAATTAAAATAACTATAATCAGCAAAGATGCTGAAGGTAAATTGCTTTCTACTAAAACAACATTTTTTATACAAAAACTTGAATCACCACAATTAAAATATGTATATTCTAACAATGATGGATATATAAATTGGTCAAATGTTGAAAATTCTTTTGGATATAAATTAAGAATTTATGATCTTGCAAAAGCACAAGAAGAAATTGTTGAATTTGAAAATAGTGAAGATTATTCACAAACACTAAAAAACAAAGAAGAGGGCTTTTATAATTTATCTCTTATGGCTTTAGGTGGAAATTTAGGACAAAACCTTTTAGTTAATAGTGAAATCTATGACACTTTGCTTGTTGCAAAATTACATATTCCATCTGTAGAGATAGTTTTTGAAGGGGAAAGTGCTTCTTTAACATTTGAAGATGATTCTTATATAAAGAACTATAGAATTGAATGGAATAATCAAAGTATTATTTACAATGTCAATGACGGACTTGAAAAAGTGTTAGATTTAAGTGATTTAGCCCCAGGACAATATAACTTTACAATAACAGCATTGCCAACATATCAAGATGGAGAAGTTGCTCCATTTAGTAAGGAAGAATATTCAACTACAAATGTTTTAAATTCTGACTCTTATATTTTTGAATTTTATATATTAGATGAATTTAGCGAAATAACTCATACATTGAATGTTGAAAATGGAAGTTCTACAATTATTGTTGATAAAATTGAAAACGCAAATTATTATTCTCTCTTTATTAATAACCAAGCAGTTGACAGCAATGAATATCAAGTCGTTGATAACGGAGAAAAAATTTCTATTATTTTAAACAATTTAAGTTTGTATTCTCCAGAAGACGATAAGTATGAAATAAAAGTTGTTGCAGGAAGAAGAGATGATGAAAATGTTGAAATCGCAGTTAAACAAGAAATAGTTAAAGAATTGCAAATTCTTCCTATTGTAAGCAGTCTTCCTAGTGAAGAGCAAGAAAATGGAAGTTTTAAATGGAATACTCTTGAGCAAGATGCAATTTATAGTTATGAAATTTACAAAACAGAAAAAGATTATTCAATTGAAACGAATGCAGAACCTTTTGTAAGTGGACAAACATCTGAAGGAAAGATTAATGAAACTCTTGAATTTGGATATTATGTTATAAAGATTGTTTCATTGACGACTGATACAAATTCATATTTAAATTCAAATTATTATGATAAAGAAAATTATTTTACAGCCAACTTTTTGGTTAACAAACAAATAGAAAAACCATCAGTTAGATTTGAAAATACAGACGGAACATATAAACTTGTGATTGAAACTGTTGAATATGGTGGCGGTTATGATATTTATATAAATGGCGAAAAAGATGGAGCAGTTTTGTTTGGAGATAGTCAGCCAGAATTTGCAATCTATGATAAATTTGAAGAAACATTTGAAGAGGCAAAAGATTATCAAATATCAATAATTGCACATAGTGGAACAATGTATGATAAATTTTTACATATACCATCAGAACCATTTGAGTTGCAAGTTACAAAACTTGCCATACCTACATTTAATGTAGTTGAAGAATATAATGAAGATGACAATTTAAAGAAACTTCATGAATATTTGCAAGTTAATATGATTGAAAATGCTGATTATCCAGTTATAAAATTAGAAAACGAAGTAGTAAATTTAGAAAATCAAACAAAAATAGATATGTTAGATTATTCAATTTATGATACTGAGTTTAAAATATCTTTACAATACATTGCTTCTAAAGAAAGTCAAAATAATCAATATTATTTGGATAGTGAATTAAAAGAAATTAATTTTAAGAGAGTTTCAGCACCAACATCAATCTCATATTCTAATGGAAATTTATCTTTTGAAAACAATGAGAATGGAAAAGTTGATAATTATTTTATCACTCTAACTATTGTAAATAAAACAAACGGCAACTATTATGTAAGATTTTTTACTGAAGACAATTCTTTAACTTTTGACCTTCAAGAAAAAATCAATGAACTTTTAGAGACTAATGAAAATTTTAAAAATACTTATAAAATGTTTGATTATTTACAAGTTGAAATTTCTTCTCATGTAAATCGTGAAATTGAAAATGTTTATTATTTACCATCAGCAAACGGAACAACAATACAAGGTCAAAACAAACTAGATCTTCAAAAGTTGGAAGCCCCAGTAATTGATTTTGACAGTGAAACGACAACTTTAAGTTGGAATAATGTTTCTGATAATACAACATACGATATTTATGTTGATGATGCAAAGATGGTTGAAAGTTACACATCAACATCAATATTATTAACTGATATCGGCAATATTGATTGGAGCATTGCTAAAAATGTTTATGTTAAGAGTTATAACAAATCATTCTTAGATTCTGACAATTCAAATTCACTAAATATCAAAAAATTACAACCAATTTCAACTGTTAATGTTGCAAATGTTAATGGTGAATGGACAATCTCAATGTCGCTTTTAAGTGACACTGGAAATATTAGTGCAATTAATGTTAATGGAAGTTCTGATAATGTAACTTATACACAGGGCGGAAATGTTGCAAGTTTTAAACTAGCAAATTTTGCAGATACTACAGATTTTAGTATTCAAGTGATTTATAAAAATACAGGAAATTCAAATTACTATATAAGTTCAGATGTTACAACATTTACACTTGTTAATTTGGAGACTAACACTTTCCAAGTAACACTTTCAGATGATACTTTAAGTTGGAACACAATTGCTTCAGATTTTATTGGAGAAAGTTTAAACCCTCTTCTTTACACCATTAAGGTGACAAATCAAGGTAAAGAATATTATATTAATTTGACAGACAAATCTTATTCAATTCAAGATATTGAATCTAGAATAAATGCAAAACTTAATGAAAATGTTCAAATTCAAGTTACGGCCTCAGTTGCGACTGATTACACATTGACTTTGCAAGACGGGCAAGCAAAAGGTTATTATGGTCAACATGTTGGAGATGAAATAGGGGTTGAAAAACTTGACGCTATTGGAGAAATTACTACAACCATAGAAAATGATATGCAACAACAGACGGCACTTTCACAAAGATTGAACGCATCTGTATTATTAAAATGGGACGACATATGGACTTCTTTTGATAATATACAATTTAAGATTATATTAAACTACGAAGAAGGCGAACCATTAACATTATTATTAAAAAATGGTGATGAACATGAAGATTATAAGTTGACGCTTTCAGATGGAGTTTATACTTTAAAATTAAATAGAAATATTGTTCAAAGTGGAATCAATAATATAGATTTAACTGTTTTAAGAGTAGGCTCAATTAATTCTGAGTTAAAAACAACAAGTGTTGAAAGATTGCAAGATGTTAAATCTGTTACTGTTTCAGATTCAGGAATTTTAACTATAGAAGACGAGCAAAATAGTTCTTATTTAATTCAATTATCAATACAAGATAAAGTGGTAGAAAAAGCATTTATTTTGGGTGATGAAGAATTTAGTAAGACTATAGATTTAATGACAGAAGAGTTCCTTGTTGGAAAACTCGGGGCTTATACTATTAAGGTAATTGCTTTTGACAACAATCTTTTAAAAGCACCATCAAAAACTGAATATGTTATTAATGGCTATAAGCTTGAAGGTATTGAAAATATTGCAATTAATGATTCAGGTAATATTGTTTTAACTCTTATTATTGATGACTTTAGTAATTTAGTATTCACAGCAAGAACAAATACATCTCAAGGTGAAATAATAAAAGAGTTTGTTCCTGAAAAAGATGAAGGAAGTGCAAATCAATTTTATGTAGCAATGATAGATATAATAGACTTATTTAAAGATGTTTTATCTATGCAGGCAGAAAACTTATCATTTGATTTTACTGTCAGAAAGGCAGGCTCTATAGATGCAGATTGGGTTAATGTATCATTTAATTATGCTATTGATACAGCTCCAGCATTAAAACGAGAAGCAAGCATTTTGAATGATTATATTATATTTGAAAAAGGATCATCTGATAATACTGTAGGCTTTAGGGCAGTAGTTAAAGGCAGTGAAGAACAATATGTAAAATATTACTCAGTTGATGAAACTTTGGGATATTGGAAAGAAAGTGATGATGGAACTATAAGAGAATTTAAAAAAGAAAAAGATGTTGATAGTTCAGCCACCTTTACAGAATGTTATGGAATATATGTCAGTGATTTATTAAGTGATTTAAATTACGGAGAAGTTACTATAGACATAACAAGAATTGGAAAAGAAGGACAAGTTTACTATCAATTTAACAATCACTCTTTTAAAATTTATAAATTGAATACTGTTCAAGAAAATACTGAAGAAGGTGGCGAAAGCTCTATGCTTTTACAGGATAATATATTATCTTGGAACTGGATTCAAATGGATGAAAATGAAAAATATAAAGATGTAGCACCAACTGCTTACTATTTAATTTTTAACAATTCAAATAATGTTGACGCTGCTTCAAGTTTTAAAACAATTGTATACAAAAAATATGTTGATTTAAGAGAAGTAGGTCTTAATCCTGGGGACATTTATAACATAAATATAATTGCTGTTTCAAATGATAACAATATTATATGTTCTAATCCTACAACAAGTCTTTTATCTATAAAAAGATATAGGGCTCCAAAGGGATTAGAAGTTAAAGATGGTAAAATTGTATTTAGTGAAGAGGCAATGAAAGAATCACAATTTATGCAAGATATTCAAACATTCTTTGAAACATACAGCTCTCAAAGCAATTGGGATGGTGGGAAATTATATGAAACCATGAATAAAGAATATTTTGCTCCTATGAACTTTGAACTTGGAACTATAAATACTTCAGATTCTAAATTAAGTTTAAAATTTACTTTGATAAGTGGCGGTGCTGCTACAAACACTGTATATAGAATATCAAACATTGATGCTATTCAACTTTTCCCTGATTTTGACATCAGTTACCTAGTTACAGGAGATAATTATGAAACACGATCTTATGTAACATTGCTAAATGATTATGCAAATAATGCAGTAACATCAACAAGCACTGAAATTGAAAACTTTAAAAATTTCGTAAAAGCTTTGTATGCTTCAAATCATGGTATTGGTGATGGAGATATCTTATTTGACGATTTAGGCAGAGAAATTCCTGCTGGAGAATATTGGGTAAGTGTGATTCATACAGGTGTAAGTTCAGCAAATGTAGAATCAGATCCTTCAGAAACATATAGAATGTATCTTTCTTACGCTCCAGAAGTTTCATTACAAAATGAAAATATAGACGGAAAACCTCAATATACTATTAATGTTAACCCAGTTTCAACATATAATGCAGAGGCAATAGGCCCTGATGGAAGCCCTTCATTAATAAGCAAAATTACAGCACAAAAATACAAGATGGTGTTTAGAACTGAAGGTGGAGATCAGTTGTTTACATTAATGATTTCATATAATGGAAATGAATGGGAAATATCTTATAACGATGAAATTATTAGTGCAGCTGAAGGAAAACTTCCTGTAATAACAAATATAGAAACAGGTGGCGACTATCCAAGTTTTAAAATCAATATGTCATCTTTAAAATATTCATTAAATGCAATAGAAGAAGATCTTGTAAAAATAAATCAATTAATGAAAGTTGATATTTATGCTTACTTGCCTTCTGAATTTGGATATACAACTAATGGTAAATCTGCAATAATATATGTAAATTATCTTGATTTACAACAAGAAAAGATTTTGTTTGAAAACGGAGTATTTTCAATAGAAGCAGGCTTAGATTCTACTTTTGAAGTTCTTGTTAGATATAAATACGAAACAGGTGCTTCTCAATCATTTACTTCTAACTTTAGCGATGGAAAAGCAATTATCAATTTTCCTAACGCTGGACTATATGAGTATGTAATCCTTTCAATAAATGGTTCTATTTCAAGAAATACAATGAATATTGAGAGTGATACTTATGCAATAGAAAATGTGTTTAAGTTAAACCCACCAGAGCTTTCAACAGAAAATAATAATTTAGTTATTAAGTATTCTTCTAATAATACAAATAACATGTCAACCTTAAAGTTTATGATGGGAAATGATGTCAGCCTATCAGAAGATTATGAAGGTGATGATTTTGGATATTATTACGTAAGCGATATGACCAGAAGTGATAATGGCTCTGCTTATTATGTTGGCTCAACAAATAGTGAAGGTGAAATTATTTATCCATCAGAGTTAACTGCACAAAGTTTCAGTGCTTACTTTAATGGAAATACAGGAACATTTACTTTAAGTGAAGACAATTTTGTTTATGCAGGTCAATCAGCTGATCACTTACTTGTATTTAACGAAGGCAAGGGAAGAGCAATTTTGACATCAGAAATAAATGTAATGAATGCAAGAATGCTTCCTATGGTTGGTGCATCAAATGTAGAGGGCGGAAATTATACTTGGTCAGAAGTGGAAATTGAAGATACCTTTACTGATGAATCACAAAATGCAGGAAAAGTTGTATATAAAATTGATGTCACATATTATGAGCAAGATTTAAGTGGTGAAGCATACAATAAACAAAGAGAAGAAACATACTATAGCACTTCTTATAAACTTGATTCTTCTTATATAACAGATCAATACAATTACTATAGAGTTAATGTAACTACTTTAATAGGAATTGCAACAACCCAAGACAGTTCAAGTGCAGTAAAAACTATAGAAGGTGAGTATTATACTTTCAATAGAAAGATTTTATATCAAGATGGCTCACAAGTATTAAGAAGTCAGACAAAGATGGCTGCTAATAATGAATATATTGTAAGAACACAATCTCCTATGTTTATTTCTGGAACAAGCAATGGTATATCAAATGGCCGAGTTGTATTCATGATAAACAACAATCTTTATAATTCTGATGAAGATACAAGCCAAAGAATTAGTGTTGTTGCAGAATATACAAGGTCTGGAAAAGATTATTCAACAGTATTAACAGGGGAATATACATTTATTTCAAGACCTGAAGCAGAATATCAAAATTACAAGATTGTAAACTTTACTCCAGATGAAGGACAATTGAATAATATAAGTTCATTTACATTAAAAATTTATATAAATGAAGCAGGAAAATTAAATTCAAAACCTCTTGTTATAGAAAATGTTTATAAATTAGCAAGTGTTACATCTGCTTATTATGCGATTGGTCTTGATGAAAATGGACAAACATATATTAATTTTGATGAATACTTTAATCAAATCAGCATAAATAATGATTATTCTTGTTATAAAATAGTTGTTACTATCTTAGATGTGGATGGAAATGTTGAACATAAAGTTGAAATAGGACTTTCAGGAATAACTGTAATAGATGGTGATGGAGAAGAACAATATATAGAAACAACAGATCATAGATTTACATTTACAAATGATATGATTGATAAGATAATCAATATTCAAGTGCAAGACGCACAAGGATCTTCTCAAATTAATCCAAAGTTATTATTGAATAGTGATACATTAAGTTTTAACATTTATAAAACATCAATAGAAGACTTATCATTAAATTGGAACGAAGATAAAATTCGTTTTGAATGGAATTGGAGAAGTGAAAATGCTGCTCAATATGAATTTTATACAAACCTTTTGATTGGTGGTTATACAGAACAAGGATTTACAAATTATTATTACTATATGCCAAAGAGAAGCGGTGATGTTCAATCATTTAATATAAGAGCAAGAATTGTAAATTCAAACAGTGATGGACAAGAATTGTATTTATTCAGTGATCCATTAATATTTGAAGGAAGTGCTCAAGCAATGTTATTCTCTGGTGGAACTGGTGAACAAAACACTCCATACTTAATAAGCAATTTACAAGACTTCTTAAATATCAGCAAGAGAAATGAATCAGGTCAAAAATTCTATTTCAGACTTACAACAGACATAACTATTTCAGATTCTGACTTATATTATTTGGATGATTCAGAAAACTCTAAACCAATCATTGACACATTCTATGGTGAATTTGATGGAAATGGAAGAACAATAACATTCATAAGTGATTCAATTCATGAAATGGAAGGCTATAAAAATAACAGTATTCCTGGATTAAATAGTTTGACAGTAGATAGTTATTCTTCATTATTTTACAAGATTGGAGAAAGCGGTGTTGTTAAGAATTTACTTGTTAATTACAATATAAAATATAATAAGGTTTTAAATAACACTATTGCATTTGCTCCTATTGCGCTTTATAACTATGGAACAATTGATAATATTATTTTAAATGATATGCAAATTAACGTATCAGGAAACGATGAAAATAATATTTTAATTGGTGGTATAGTTGCATTAAATTATGGAATAATAAGAAATTGTTCAAATATTGATGAAATGAATTATGTTATGACTCAAAGATTTTCTGCTAAATTTGGTTATGGTGGCATAGCATTATTTAATACTTTCTCTGGAACAATCTCTCATTGCTTCAACTCAGGGACAAAGTCAATAACATTGACTGTAGCAAACAACATTGCAGCAATGGCAGGTATAACATTGACAAATGAAGGGAAAATAACTGCAAGCGGTAATGACAGCGATTATGTTATAAATAGTTCTGGTTCTTTCAGTGTTATAGGATATGTAAGTGGAATTACTATGTCTAATAGTTATGGAACACTTGAATATGTTTATAACAATGGAACATTCTCAAGGGGAAGCAAATATGAAACTTTAAATAGTGCAGGTATTGCCTATGAAATTATTTCAGGAGTAATCAATAGCCTTGTTGAAACAAGTGGTGAAAACTTCTTTGTAACTTGCACTTGTGGTCTTCCTACCGTAAGAGGAACACTTTATGCTAAAGCAGATTCAGGTGTTGATGGTATAAGCACTGTTGCATTAAAAGAAACTTCAATAAATTGTGGAAGCACAGGATATAAACTGGTCATCACAACAATTAATGAAGTTTTAAAAGCAAAAATTCAATAAAGTGAATTTATATCTATTTAATAATTAAAAAAATAGTTATTAATTAAAATAAAGAGAATATCTTATTAATATGAAAAGAACTTTTCTTATCGTATTATTGATATTCTCTTTATCTTTTTTTACTGGTTGTAGCAATGAAAGCAATAAAAGTTCATCACTTTCTTTAGATGATTTTATTATGTTATCATTATCTTTTAATATTGATGGATCAATATGTCAATCATTAGATTTTAGTGTAAATAGTGAAAATTTAAAAGAAATTGCATCAGATGAAGAAATTTTTGTTTTTAAAAATAGTTTGATAGAAGAAATTAAAAATATAAGAAATGAGTTTTTATTTGGTTATGCACTTAAATATATAAAGAACCCGATAGAAGAGTTTAAAATCAATCAGGGCTTAGTGTTGACAGAGGTTTTATATAATACAAAAACTGACACTATTGGATTTGATATCTTGTTTACATCTATTAATTCATGGAACTATTATCATGACCAATCATCATCTTCCAGTGAAGGAAATGAAAATAACAATTTTCTATTTTATAAGAAAATTATTTCAACTGGAAAGTTTGTTTTCTCAACTCCCGTCAAAGTAAATGAAGAAGAAACTATTTTAATAGGAAAGAGATATCAACAAAAATATATTGAAGCAAGCAAAGGACTTTCTTTTGAAGCATATATAAAAGAAAACTATAAGCCTACATTTGCCTACAACTATGCAACACCAACAAATAGACTTCATTCTGATAGCCAATATGAGTATTTAGATTCCAACAATCTTTTTCACCATATATGGACGGTAGGTTATGATGAGTTAAATGAAAACAATACAATATCTCTTTATTATGTATCAATCAATTATGGATGGTGGTATTTTTTCGCCATATTAATTTCGCTTTTAGTAATGACATTAATTTTAGTCGTTAATAAAATAAAATCTAAAAGAAATAATTAAAATTATTTAAAAATTAAAATTTTGAAATAAAATAATTAAATAATGTTTATTTATTAAAAAATATTAAAAATATTAATATAAAAATAAAAATTTTTAAATAAATAAAACAAATATTTGATAAATTAATGTTAACCATGCAAAAAAATAATATAGTGTTGGCATATTTATATAAGACTAATTTGCTTTGGGATTAGCCCGCTCGCTTTGGAGAAAGTTTTTCTTTCTCCTTTTTTATTGATAGTGGTTTTTGATTTTTGTATATTGTGAATACTGGGATTATATAAAGTTCTTATTATAAAGCTTTGTCTTTTTTAATTATAAGTTTTTAAAATTATAAAAAACAAACAAAACTAAATTTATTAAAGCTTATGTTTTATATAGTAAAACCTTTTTTAAAAAATCGTGAATTTTGTTTGCAAATTTAACTTTAGTTTGATATACTCTTAATGAAAATGATTTTCAATAAGAAAACATTTTACAAAATTTAAAGGAGATTTATTTATGGAAAACACAAATACAAATATAGAATATAGAAGAATGCCACTTATTGGAGATGAAGCACCAAGCTTTGTGGCAAACACAACACAGGGAGAAATCAATTTCCCTGCAGACTATAAAGGAAAGTGGGTTATTTTATTTTCTCACCCAGCAGACTTTACACCAGTTTGCACAACAGAGTTTATGACTTTCGGTTCTATGATGGAAGAATTCAAGGCAATGAATACCGAACTTGTTGGACTTTCTGTTGATTCTATATACTCACATATTGCATGGCTTAGAAAAATTCAAGAGCTTGAATGGAATGGTAAAAAGAATATAGAAGTTAAATTCCCATTAATTGAAGATATAAGAATGGAAGTTGCAAATAAATATGGAATGATTCAACCTAGTTCATCAAATACACAAGCTGTTAGAGCAGTGTTCGTTATTGATCCTAAAGGTATAATAAGAACTGTTTTATATTATCCTCTTTCAACAGGAAGAAACTTTGATGAAATTAAAAGAATTATTCTTGCTTTACAAAAAGCTGATAAAGATAATGTTGCAACTCCTGCAGATTGGAGACCTGGTGATGATGTGATTGTTCCAACAGCTGGATCTTGCGGAACTGCTAAAGAAAGAGTTGAAAATCAAACAGAAGATCAATATTGTCTTGATTGGTTTATGTGTTTTAGAAGAGAAAATAAAGGAAAAAAATAAATAAAAAATGTTGACGCGTAAAACAAAACAAAAAGAATTTGTAATTGAAAATCTTAAAAAAAGATTTGACCACCCAACTGCCTTGCAAATTTATAATGATGCGAAAGATCAGAAAATTGGAATTGGTGAGGTAAGTATATATAGAATATTAAATAATTTGGTCAAAGAGGGGGCAGTTTGTAAGATTGTAACAAAAGATAATGTTGCACACTATGATTTTGTAAGGGGAAATCATATTCATTTAGTATGCAATAATTGTAACCAGATTTTTGATAAAGAATTTGGTAGTGATGAAAAATTATCAAAAATAATTAAAGATTTTCACATTTCAATTCAAGATATTGTTTTATATGGTTGTTGCAACGATTGTGCAAAAACTTTAAAGAAAACTGATAAATAGAAGTATTTGCTTGTGGTCAATTTTATAATTGAACAAATAAAAGGATAATGTTTAATTTGATACATTATCCTTTTTATTGCAGATTTGATTATATGAAGACAGTTTTTTTCTTTTTATTTTTGGTTAATTTTTTAATAAAAAGATATATAAACTTATCAATATAAGAAAATTTAATATTAATCTTGCTTGAAAAAAAATGTATATTGTGCTAAAATATAACGGTTAAAAGGTAGAAAAGAAAATGAAAAACGAAAAAATTAGAAATATTGCTATAATTGCCCATGTAGATCATGGCAAAACATCACTTGTAAATGAACTTCTTAAACAAGGAAGCGTTTTTCGTGATAATCAAGTTGTAGAAGACAGAGTTATGGACTCAAATGCCCTGGAAAGAGAAAGGGGAATTACTATATTATCAAAAAACTGCTCTTGTTTATATAATGGTGTTAAAATAAACATTATTGATACACCAGGACACGCAGACTTTGGTGGAGAAGTTGAAAGAGTCCTTAAAATGGTTGATGGGGTATTGCTTGTTGTTGATGCCTATGAAGGACCAATGCCTCAAACAAGATTCGTTCTTGAAAAAGCCCTTGCTTTAAAATTAAAGGTTATAGTTGTTATAAATAAAATAGATAGACCAGATGCAAGAGTAAATGAAGTAATTGATGAAGTTCTTGAATTATTCCTTGAACTTGATGCAAATGAAGAACAATTAAATTCTCCATTCGTTTTTGTATCTGCAAGACAAGGAATTGCAAGCACAGATAAAGACGTAAAGGGAACAGATATGAAACCTTTATTTGAAAAAATCATTGAATATATTCCAGCACCAGAAGGTGATGAAAATGCTCCTTGTCAAATGCTTGTTTCTTCAGCAGAACATAATGATTATGTTGGAAAACTTGCTGTTGGGAAAATCAGCAGAGGAACTTTAAGTGTTGGTCAAAATGTTGTATTATGTAATTATCATGATGCAAACAAAAAAGTCAGATCTAAGGTTGTAAGTCTTTTTGTTTTTGAAGGATTAAAGAAAAACCCTGTTCAAAGTGCAAGCATAGGTGAAATTGTTTGTGTTGCAGGACTTGAAGGAGTTCAAATTGGAGATACAATTTGCGATAGTGAATGTGTAGAACCTATTGAATTTGTTAAAATCGCAGAGCCAAGTGTAGAGATGACTTTTATGGTTAATGATAGTCCTTTTGCTGGAAAAGAAGGAAAATTTGTTACATCTAGACATTTAAGAGATAGACTTTATAAAGAAGCAGTTAAAGACCTTTCTCTTAGAGTAGAAGATGGCAGAACTGCTGACCAATTTAAGGTTTGTGGAAGAGGAGAAATGCATCTTTCAATTCTTATTGAAAACATGAGACGTGATGGATATGAATTTCAAGTATCAATGCCTAAAGTATTGATAAAAGAGATTAATGGTGTTAAGTGCGAACCTATTGATAGATTATTCCTTGATGTTCCAGAAGATTGCACGGGAACAGTTATGCAAAAAATGGGTGTTAGAAAGGGTGAACTTGTTCAAATGACACCACATGGAAATAGAATGAAGATGGAATTCTTAATACCTGCAAGAGGTTTGTTTGGATTTAAGAGTGAATTGTTAACAGATACTAAAGGTGAAGGTGTTTTAAATTCTGTTTTTTATGACTATGAACCATGGAAAGGGGAAATTAAGCGTAGAGATTATGGCTCATTAATTGCACATGAAAGTGGAGAAGCTATAGTATATGGTCTTTTCAATGCACAAGAAAGAGGTGAATTGTTTATTGGACCAGGAGTTCCTGTTTATGCCGGAATGGTTGTTGGTGCAAACCCTAAAGGTGATGATATTGTGGTAAATGTATGTAAGAAGAAACATCTTTCAAACTGCCGTGCATCAGGTTCTGATGATGCTTTAAGATTAACTCCTCCAAGAAAAATGAGTTTGGAAGATGATATAGAATTTTTGGCTGATGACGAAATTCTTGAAGTAACACCAAAGAGTTTAAGAATTAGAAAAATTATTCTTGACCATAATATGCGTTTAAGAGAAAGAGGAAAAGTTTTAAGAGGCGAAATTTAATAAAATTAAATTATTTAAAAATAAAAAATAAATAAAAATAAAAAATAAATAAAAATAAAAAATAAATAAAAATAATTATTTAATAAAAATATAATAATTAAAAAATAAATAATTAATTAATATTTAAAATAATAATTAAAATTTTATTTTTCAAATTAAATTAAATAAATATTAAATTTAATTTAATAATTAAATAAAAAATAACAATTTAAAAAGGAGACATATAGATGCTTTTACCAAAGGAAGGCAGAGATTTAAGAAAAACAAGCAAACGCTTAATGTGGTTTTTACTTGCCGTATTCATTTTTGATGCATTTATATGTTTTCTTTTTTTTCAATATACTTCTATGAGCAAGGTTTTGGCTGGATTTATCATAATATGCATTACTGGAGTTTTATACTTGCTCTTTTTGTTTATATGTGCTAAAATTGATAAAAAGAAGAAAGAAAAACTTGAAAAGTCGGGGAAGAAAGACCCATTCTCACATAACTAGGAGGGAATATGGCAGATTTTAAAATCATGCCTCATAATATTGAAGCCGAGCAAGCAGTGCTTGGTTGTATTTTAATTGATATTCAAGCACAAGCAGATATCTTAGGCATTATGAAAGAAGATGATTTCTATTCACAATCGCATAGAGATATCTTTTCTGTTATGAATAAGGTATATCAAAGGTCTATCCCTGTTGACTTTGTCACACTTTCAGACCAATTAGACAAAGATAAACTTTTGGATAAGGTTGGTGGTATTGAATATATAACAACACTTACAAATGTTGTTCCATCTGCTGCCAACTTTAATTACTATTGTGATATTGTAAAATCTGATTCAATAAGAAGAAAACTTATTTCTTCAGGACAACATATTATTGAAGAAGCATATAACAATGAAGATAAAGATCAATCTTTAAAATTTGCACAAAAAGAAATTTTTGATATAGCAGAAAAAGAAGGTGGATCTACATTAGAGCATGTCGGAAAGCCTGAAGGTGCAATTAAAAAAGTCATTGATAAATTTGATAGAATTGCAAAAGACCCATCATCTATAAATGGTATTCCTACAGGATTCAAAGAATTTGACCAAATAACAAATGGACTTCAAAATTCAGACCTTATTCTATTGGCAGCTCGTCCAGGTGTTGGTAAGACATCATTTTCTATGAATATTTTAGTAAATGCTGCAGTGGAATATGGTAAAAAATGTGCAATTTTCTCTCTTGAAATGAGCAGAGAACAACTTATGCAAAGAGCAATTTGCTCGCTTGCAAAAGTTAGTATGGCAAAAGCATTAAATGGAACAATGTCGCCAGAAGAATGGAACCGTATTTGGACAGCTACAAAGAAACTTGAGCAAAGTGGACTTTATATTGATGATTCTTCTTTGACAACACCAGCAGATGTTCTTGCAAAATGCAGACGACTTAAGGCTAAAGAAAATATTGATTTAATTATGATTGACTATATTCAACTTATGTCATCTGGAAGTGGAAGAAAAAATGAAAATCGTCAAAACGAAGTTAGTGATATTTCAAGAAATCTAAAAATTGCAGCAAAGGAATTAAATGTTCCAATTATTGTTCTATCACAGTTATCTCGTGGTGTTGAAAGTAGACAGGGAGACCACAGACCACTTCTTTCTGACCTTCGTGATTCAGGTGCGATTGAACAAGATGCCGATATTGTTTTATTCTTATATAACCCAGAAAAATATAATGATGTTCCACAAGAAGATGAACCAGGAACTGTTGAACTTATTATTGCTAAGCATAGAAATGGTAGAACTGGCACTGTTAAACTTAGATGGATTGGAGAATATACAACATTTGTAAATTTGAGTGACAAATTCTTGGCGCCAAAGAAAGAACAACATATAGATGCAAGCCAAATAGAAGAAACACCACTTGAAAATAATACAGATGTTGATGTATTTGATGACTAATAAAAAGGAGGGAGTATGGCAGAAAAGAAAGCAAAAGATGGAAAAGGATATAGCACAAGCAATAAAAAATGGCTAATAGCTTTTGGAGTACTTGTTCTTATTGCTGTTATTGTTGTTGTTATTCTTCTTGTAATTCCTGCAAATACTTATAGCATGGTTGAAACATTGCAAACAGCTTCTACAAGCACATTTTTGATAAATGACACTGAAAAAAATAATTATAATGATTTTAAATCAAAAATTTCAGGTAATAGTCTTATAAATTATTATTCACAAGAAATGAATGATACAATAATATTGACAGAAAGTTTGACTGATGTTGTAACTTACTATAATCAATTTATGGTATTTGCGGAGGACAACGATGTTTTAAAAGAGAATTATAAGGTTGTAAAAGATAACCTTGAAGAAGCTTTCAATGATCAAAAAGAAATGGACAATATTTTGTCGGAAGTGTCAAAGTTAGCAGATACATCAGCATCTTATTTACAAAATGCGATGGTTGATTTCAGAACAAATTATTATCATTGGCTTGATAACTATAAAGATGCTATTTCAGGTTTATCAAAGTGCTATCAAGGATGCTTTAAAGGTTCAATTACAAATAACAATGCATCAACAATAATTTTAAATACTGTAAATGATTTTATAAATGTTATAACAAATGATTTTAAATTACTTGTTAGTTCTGATGTGAAAGCAGACATATCAAGCAGTAATTACAATTATTCTTCACATGGAAAGATTCTTTATTTTGAAAGTTTTGTAGATGCATATTTAAATAACAACTATGAAATAAACAACTATTTATTTAAAGCAGATTTACAAGATAAATATCAAAAGATTAGCGACTTTTTTACATTATATAATGAAACTAATTTTTATGAAATAATAAATTCTATCAGCAATTCTTCAAATTATCCAATAACAAAAACTTACGATGTTGAAGATAGCGAAGGATTGTATGATGGTGTAAAAGGGTTCTTAAATCAAAGGGGGTAACATGGTAAAAAAGAGAAATATATTATTATCAATTTTGGCAGTTATTCTTGTTGGTGTAAGTTTTGTTCTTTTTGCTTGTGGTGATTTAGGTAATGCAAAAGATACATTTCAAGCCTATAAAACAACAATAGAAACATATAAAGCAAATGATACATTATTTTCTACTAATACTATTGAAAACATCAACACAGATTTCTATCTAAATAATTTTTATAGCAAAAATAATGATGGAACACAAACTCAAGATGATGTAAATTATATTATTTTAAATGCAGTAGGGCTTAACTTTATTGATAAATATTATACAAGACTTGAAAATCTTGAAGGAAGTTTTGATTTTAATCCTTTAAACGATAACTTGAATAAAATGAATGAAAGTTATAATGCTTTAAAAGTTGAAAATCAAAATTTGGCAAATATTGAAAGTACAGCCGAGAATAGCATTTATAGTGGATATTTTGCAAGATATAAAAGCTATTCTAAATATTTTATAAACAGCGTTTATGCGACAGCTTTAACATTGGGCGACTTTTTAGTAAACAAAGTTAATGTCGGTTCATCTATAGGGACAGATTCACAACAAGCTGACGACTTTGATTTATATGCTGATTATCAACTTCTTTTAATATTTGAAGATTTAAGATTGGTTTTAATGCAAAGTTGCGATGGACAAGTTTTACAAAATCAAATTTATAATTCAGCATCAAACTATTTAAAGAATTTTGCTAAAAATGTTCAAGCAAAAGAAAAGAAAAGTCTGGATAACGAAAAAGTATTAGAATTTAAAAATATACTAGATGCCTTTAATAACCAAAGAGCTTCTTATATAACAGCAGTAAATGGTTTTTCAATATATCAATATTTAACGACCTATGATAGTTCATTAGAGGCTTATGTTAAAGCAGATAGCAATACAGATACTTATTATAATCAATTATTAAATTATTATTGTCTTGATAATAATTATATGACATTAATATACAATTATTTAACAACTAATTTAGTCAATTAATGAGGAGAAAAATGAATAATCAAGATATTGCAAATTTACTGTTTCCTGACATTACACAAACTCCAGAAGATATTTTTGCGAGATATCCAAAGAGAAATTTAAAAGAAGGACAGGTTGTAACTCGTTTTGCACCAAGTCCAACTGGATTTATGCATATTGGAAACTTTTTTCAAGCTTTTATAAGTTATAATCTGGCAAAAAACAGTAATGGCATTTTGTTTTTAAGAATTGAAGATACTGATGAAAAAAGAGAAATAAAAGAAGCAAAAAAAGTTATTTATGATGTTTTAAATAGATTTGGTATAACATTTGATGAATATCAAACACTAGATGGCAAAGATATAGGAAATTATGGACCTTATGTTCAAAGTCAAAGAAAGGATATTTACAAAGTTTTTGCTAAAAAATTAGTGGCAGAAGGAAAGGCTTTTCCATGCTTTTGTAAGAAAACAGAAGGCAAAGAGGACGTATTAAAATTAAGAGAAACAAAATTTATAAATGACGATGAAAAAGAATATGATCCTTGCAGAGACCTTTCCTATGAAGAAGTAAAAAAACACATTGATAATGGAGAAAAATTTGCTATTAGATTAAAAACAAAACACGATGGAAAAGAAAGAATAAAGTTCTACGACTTAATCAAAGGAGAACTTGAGGCAAAGGCAAACGCAAAAGATTTTGTTATTTTAAAAAATGATGGAACTCCACCTTATGCATTTGCTCACGCAATAGACGATACATTAATGGGAACAACAATAGTGGTAAGGGGTGAAGAGTATATTTCATCAGCACCTGCACATCTAGAACTGTTTGAGGCTCTTGGTTTTAAGCCTATTAAATATTGTCACAATCCATTGATTTATAAACTAAACGAAGAGGGAAACAGAAGAAAAATCTCTAAAAGATATGATCCAGAGTCAAACATGCTTTATTTCCCTGAAAAAGGATATCCTAATGACAGCGTGCTGGAATATCTTTTGAATATGATTAACTCAGGTTTTGAAATGTGGAGAAAAAACAATCCAGATAAGTCATGGAAAGAATTTAAGTTTGGAACTGGAGATATAACTACAGTTGCACCAATCTTTGACCTTGTAAAGTTAAATGATATATCAAAAAATATTATTGCAACTATGAGCGGAGAAGAACTTTATAATAATTGGCTTGATTGGGCGTCTGAGTATGATAAGGACCTTGCCGAGATATTAAAGTCAGACAAAGAAAAGTATATTAAACTTTGTCAGATGGATAGAGATGGAAGTTCTAAACCTAGAAAAGATATATTTAACTATAGTATGATGAAAGATTATTTTAATTATATGTTTGAAAGACCTCAAACTTTTGAGATATTAGACGAAGATAAAGAAAAGGCAAATGAATTTCTTGAATATTATAGTAAAAAATATAAAACTGCAAGTAGCAATGAGGAATGGTTTGAAAATGTTAAGACAATTGCAGGTGAAATGGGATATGCAACAGATAATAAGTTATATAAACAAAACCCTGAGGCATACAAAGGAAATGTGGCGAAAGCTTGTGAGTTCATAAGAGTTGCAGTCACAGGAAAGAAAAATTCTCCAACATTATTTACTATAATGAGTTTATTAGGGGAAGATGAAACAAAAAATAGATTAAGTCACAAATTTTAATTATAAAAATAAAAGCCCATGCTAAAAACATGGTCTTTTTTATATAAGTTTATATAAGTGCTTTTTCATGTTTACTTTTCCGTTACTTAAAAATTCTACATTTTCTGATTTTAAAAGTTCAAATTGTCTATTTGCTCCACCGAAAGCAAAAGCAGTAGATAAACTGCCATCTGCAAATACAACTCTATGACATGGAATTTTTATTGGTGTAGGATTTTTATGCAAAGCCCAACCGACTTGCCTTGAATATAAAGGATAGCCAATAAACTTTGCTATTTGACCATAGGTGGTAACATAACCTTTTGGAATAAGCTTAACAGCCTCATAAACTTTTTGGAAAAAATTTTTATTCATAGTTTCATTATAGCATGATTTTGAATTTATATATATCTTTTATTGCATTTTCATTATTATATAGTTATTAATAGCAAAGATAACAGAAAACGAATAAATATTGTTATGAGTGAAAATGAAAAGAAAAAATTGAATATGTCAGGTCCAGAGTTAATTTCTTTAGCTTGCAGTTTGGCGATTGGCTTTTCTAAACAATATGATTGCGAAGATTTAAGAAGATTAAGATTGTTTTTTCAGTCTATAGCAACCAATATAACAATTATTGAAATAGAAGGAATTAAAAAGAAAAATTAAATTTTAATTAAAATATTATTAAATAATATTAAAATTATTTTTTCATTATTTTTTATTTTTTTAATTAATTTTATATTTTTTATTTTAAATATTAATATTTTTATTTAAATTTAATAATTAAATTAATTTATTAACAAATTATTTATTTTTGTATTTTTTATTTATATTATTTTACATAATAAGCAAGCGACTATTGAACCAACCAATGCACAGATTAGGGCAATAGGAATTGCATATAAAAGTTTTTTCACTTTGGTTTGCGAAATATAAACTGTGGTTACATAAAAAATTGTTTCACTACAACCTAAAATAACACAGGCACAACGAGATATATAACTGTCTGGGCCATAAGTGGTTAATACATCATTTAATATTCCATAACTTCCAGAACCTGTAAAAGGACGCAAAAGGACAAGCTCAATAAGTTCTGTCGGAATACCTAAGAAGTTAAAAATTGGCGAAAGGATATAGGCAAGCATAGAGGTGATTCCACTTACACGCAGAAGGGCAACTGCAATCATAATTGTTGCAATATATGGGAAAATGTCAACTACCAGCGGAATTGATTTTTTAGCACCTTTAACAAAGGTGTCATAAGTGTTAACTTTTTTATATTTAGAATAGCAAAATAGAGCAAGAAATATAAAAGGAATGATATATGAACTCATTTTTTGCTCCTTTTTAGTTTTGTATGAATTTTCTCAAAAAGTTTAACAAGAAAAACCCCTAAAACAAAAGTGCAAACAGTTGATATGATTGTTGGCAAAATTATATCAGAAGGAGTCATGGATCCGGCAGATGCACGAAGCCCTATGATAGTGCTTGGAAGAAGTTGAATAGATGTTGAATTTATCACAATAAGCATTATTATTGCAGGGGTTGCAATTCCACTTCCATCATCAAGTCTTTTCATTGCAGCAATTCCCATTGGGGTAGATGCATTTCCAAGCCCAAGCATATTTGCAGACATATTTAAAGCAATAAGTTTTTCGGTTTCTATATCATTTATTTTAAACAACTTTTTTATTAATGGGTGAAGAAGCTTTGCAAGTTTATTTCCAAGCCCACTTTCATCTACAAGCTCTAGAATTCCAAGCCATACAGCATAAACAGCGCATAGTTCAATAGAAAGAGTTAATGCTTCTGTAGAGGCATTAATCATAGAATTAAGCACATTTGCAGGATCGGTCCATATAAGACAAGCAATTGAACCGATTACCATAAGAAACCAAATTCTGTTCATGTAGTATAATATTCCTCAATATAAGAATTTAGAAATTAAAATGTAATATTTGACTTTTTTTGCTATCATAGATAGAATTAATAAAAATAAAGGAGAATTATGTTTGTTGATACGCATGCACATTTAACTGATGAACAATTTAAAGATGACTGGCAACAGGTTATAAAAAGGGCTAGAGAATGTAATGTTGATAAAATAATTACATCTGGCTTTGATTATAATTCATCTGTTGAGGCAGTTAATTTTTCAAATAAAAATGAAAATGTATTTGCTTCAATTGGTGTATATCCTGAAAATATATATGAATATAATGACGATATTGAGAATGGTTTAAAAGAATTGGCAAAAAATAAAAAAGTGGTTGCTATTGGTGAAATAGGACTTCAATATACTGATGATATGCCTCCAAAGGAAAAACAGATAGAGGTTTTTGTAAAACAACTATCCCTTGCTTATAGTTTGAAAAAACCTATAATTATTCATTGCAGAGATGCATACGGAGATATGATTGAAATCCTTAAAAAAAACAAAAATCTTTTGACCTATGGAGGAACTTTTCATTGCTATAGTGGAAGTTATGAAATTGCTAAAGAAATATTAAAATTAGGATTTTATATTTCTGTTGGCGGAGTTTCTACATTTAAAAACGCGAAAAATGTTCAAGAAATGGTTGCGAAAATACCATTAAATAGAATTTTGCTTGAAACTGATTGTCCATATCTTGCACCAACACCTTATAGAGGAAAAAGAAATGCTCCATTCTATATTCCAACTATAGCAGAAAATTTGGCAAAAATAAAAAATGTATCTGTTGAAGAAATTGCTGAAGTAACAACAGAAAATGTAAGGAGATTGTTTGGAATATGATTAATCATAATTTTAAGAAGAAGTTTGGACAAAATTTTATTTCAGATAAAAATTTGTTACAAGCAATAGTTAGTGATGCGAATATTTCTGGCAGTGATGATGTTCTTGAAATAGGTGCAGGGGCTGGAACTTTGACAGAAGAGATTTCAAAAAAAGCAAGAAAAGTTGTAAGCTATGAAATTGATAAAGATCTAACACAACATTTAATTGAATTAAATTTAAAAAATGTTCAATTTATTTTTGAAGATATAATGAATGAAAAAATTGAAAATATTGAAAATAAATTTAATGATAAATATAAAATTATTGCAAATCTTCCTTATTATATTACCACTCCAATAATTTTTAAATTTTTAAATAATTCAACTAAATTACAATCTCTTACAATTATGGTTCAAAAAGAAGTGGCAGAACGAATAGTTGCTAAAGAAGGTAAAAAAGATTATGGTGTTCTCTCGGTAATGATAGAATTCTTTGGAAAGGCAGAAATCACACGAATTGTAGGAAGAAAAATGTTTTTTCCAGAGCCAAATGTTGACTCAGCTGTAGTAAGAATTGATATAAATAGAGATAAATATAAAAATATTGATAAATTAAAATTTTATAATTTCATACAAGCTTGTTTTTCAATGAGAAGAAAAACATTAAAAAATAATTTACAGCATTGTGATATGATTTCAAAATCTAAAATAGAATTGATACCGCAAAATATTCTTGATTTAAGGGCTGAGATGCTTAGTATAGATGATTTTGTGACACTCTATTTAAAGATTTTTGAATAATTTTTACAGGTTTTTGTTGTAATTTGAATTTTTATTTGTTATAATGTAAATGATAAAATATATCATTTTAATTAATTATATTTTTTACATTAAAAATAAAATCGATTAAAGGTGAATAAATTGATATTTTAGACTAGAAAATTTATGATGCTTGGTTTTTCAAAATACATACGGAGGTAAAAAGGAAATTGAACTATAATTCACTATTGAATCTTGGTTTGCTACAAAAGATAGGTACGTTCTTTGATATAATTCCTAAGGTTATATACTTTTTATTTGCGGCTATTTCCAGTGGTGTTGATGCGATGCAAGCATTGGTAAGAAAACTTGCTGGTCTTGATGTTTATTATGATGTAAATGGAAATCCTATTAGTCAACAAGATCCATTAACTGAATTTCTTTATGGAATACTTGGTTTTGGAGATAATGCAGCAGCATACGAAGCCCTCAATACAGTTTTCTGGAGTTTGGCAATTTTTGGTGTTATTGTTCTTGTTATATCAACTATCGTTGCAATAGTAAAATCGCATTATAACGAAGATACGGCAGGGACAAGCCCTTGGAAATACATTTATACATCTCTTAAAGCTGTTTTCACTTTTGTAGTTGTTCCTGTTGCTGTAATTGTCGGTATGCAATTAACAAGTTTTCTTTTAAGGACACTTGATCAAATCACTGCAGGTGCAGGAAATGAAAGTGAAATAGAAGAAATGTATGGCAGAGATGTTGTAGATCTATTTGCTTCGGAAACATCAGCTGACGGTGGATCTGTAAGTTATGCACACTATGATTATTTTGGTTCTAGAGGTGCAAGCACTACAACGACATTTGGTGGAATGTTATTCAATGCAAGCCTTTACTCAGCGAATAGAGTTAGAAATGGTGCGATAAGCGAGTCAACAATTGGTAATATTAGATATGGTGCACACTTTGAAGGAGTTGAAGTAGAAATTCCAATTATAGGTGGAACTATAGGTGGAGGAAATTGGGTTGGAGGAACTCAGATTTTCGGAAATAGTGAAGTTGTTGATGGAATTGAATCAAGCGAAGATAGAATTGAGTTTATTGCATCACAAGTTGATTATGCTTTTGCAAATTGTTTGGCTTTTGATGATGGACTTAGTTACAGTCAACTTAAAGATCAAATAGGAGATGCTGCTCCTGTTTGGGAACTTTCGGATATATTCGGTATAGGGAAAACCAGTGTAGATGCTTTTTCAAAATGGGATGTTTCTACTGTATGGCTATTCTATAACTTATGGCAATTTAACTTCATTATTGCTTTTGTTGGTGGATTTACAGTATTTACAATCATGATCTCAATTATTGTAGGATTAATGACAAGGTTAATTAAAGGTGCGGCTTTATTCTTAATTTATCCTTCAATTTTAGGACTAGCACCTATGGATAATTTTAAAGCATTTAAGAGCTGGGGAACAAACTTCATTCAACAAATATTTATGGCAGTTGGTGCTATTGTTGGTATGAATATATTGTTGTTAATACTACCTTACTTACAAAATATAAAATTTTTCAATGTTGCAGTTATTGACTATATTGTAAACTTAATTGTTCTTGTTGCTGGACTTTTGATGGCAAAGGATTTCATAACTATGGTTTCAGGATTTGTTGGTGGTGCAGACGCAAATTCGCTTGGTGCAAGTATGAAAGGAGAGGTTGCTGGAAGTATCAAAAAAGGTGCAAGTTTGGGAGCTAAAGCAGGACTTGGAACAGCGCGAGTTTTAGGAACTGTTGGTCTAGGTGTAGGAAAAGCTGCGTTTAAGACGGGAAGAACTATCGTCCGTGCTAAGAGAGCGGATACTGCCCTTGAGAGAGGAAATGCTGCTAGAAAAGAAAAACAAAAATTGGAATCTTCTTTAAAGGCTGGAGAAGCAGATATTATGAGTAAAGAGACAAGAATGGGCGAGTTGGTTGAAAAATATAAAGAAAATCCTGCTGCTCAAACTGCCGGTAAAATAGCATATCGCAAAGCATTAGATGAGGGAGCATCCAAAGAGGATGCTGAGAAAGCTAAAAATAAAGCAATTGATGAATATGCAAAGAATTATTTATCACAAAATGATACGGAATATCAAACTTTACAGAAAGACAAGAAGACATTAGAAGAAAAACAAGAAAAAACTATGAAAGACTACGAAAAAGCTTCAGTAAAAGAAGCTAAAATCGCAGATATTTATGGTCTTAAACTTGATGATAAAACAGGTAAATATAATGTACAGACAAAAACTAGCGATGATGTATTGTTTGAAGGATTATTCAAAAACCCTAAAGATAAAGCAAAAGAGAACATTGTAAAAGGTCTTTCTAAAGCAAAAGAGGGATTGGCTGGTTTTGGTAAACATATCTTAAAAGGCTTGGATGATGCATCAAGTTGGAAGAATTTTGGAAAGAATATTGCCGACGCATTCACAAAAACTGCAAATGAAACAATGCAGGGATTAGGTCTAGATAAGACAATCAGTGCAGCCAAAGATATTCTAAAACCAGCACTTACTAAAGAGGGAGGAATGTTTAAACCT